>JAYKIT010000120.1:0-4676 GCA_035285765.1 Synechococcus sp.
CCTTCGTGAAGGTGCTCTGCTTCAACCCCGAAAAGGCAGGCAAATCACGAGCTGAGGCCAAGCGGTGGCGGTTGGGCTGAGACGGCGCTAACGAACCCCAATCCCAATGAGAAGTTGCCAAAATCCCTGAAACCAATTCCTCAAGTGGTTCTGGAGGATCGAAAACCTCAAAGGTTCGTTCCCCAAGTACTACGACGCTTGATCCGAGCGATCGGACTCAGAGCCATTCCCTCAACGGCCCCGGCCCAGCTTGCGCTGGACCGGGGCTTTTTTCTGCAGCCGAGACAGGCTTAATCGTGCCGCTCCATGGCGATGCGACTGTCATGCAGGCGCTGCTCGTGGGCATGGTCCTCAGCCCAGCTCTGCTGCAGCTCCTTGCTATCGCCTGCGGGATCCCCTTCTCCATCGCTGTGGGTGGTGATCTGCGCCAGCTCAGCGGCGTGATGAACGCCTTCCTTGGCGTGCTGGCGTGCCCAGGCCTGGAATTCAGGGTCGGCAGCGTTGGTGATCGGCTCGGCCATGGCCTCAGTCGTGCTGTTCCAGTTCTAAAGCCGGCCCGCCCACGCGAGGTATCCCCACCGCAGTTGCAGCCCTGATCCGTTGGAATGGGTGGCCTTGCGCTGTTTCTCCGTGAGCGATCCCGTCACCAAGCTGGCGTATCAGACCCTGCAACAGGGCAAGAGCTTGCTGGGGCTGGCCCACAAGGAGATCAGCACCAAGCTGATGGATCTGGTGGCACCGGAGGCCAGCGCCAGCACCGTGCCGGTGCCACCCGAGATGCTCACAGCCCTGCGCAGCAGCATGAACCAGCTGCTGGAGCGCGACTGGCAAGAGGCCCAGCAGGGCCTCTACAACACCTCCCTGTTGTTCGATGCCCCCTGGCTTGATTGGGTCACCCGCTACCCGCTGGTGTGGCTCGACATGCCGGCGATCTGGCAGCGGCGGCAGCGGCGCGATGTGAATGACCTGCCCCAAACGCTGAACCGCGAGCAGTACCCCGATTACTACCTGCAAAATTTCCACCATCAAACCGATGGCTACCTGAGTGATCGCTCCGCTGAGCTCTACGACCTGCAGGTGGAGATCCTCTTCAACGGCACGGCCGATGCCATGCGCCGGCGCGTGATTGCACCTTTGCTGAAGGGCCTCGGGAATCCTGCGGGCGGCGGCGCTGGCCTGCGAATCCTGGATGTGGCCACCGGCACGGGCCGCACCCTGCGGCAGCTGCGCGGCGCCCTGCCCCAGGCCCAGCTGGTGGGCCTCGATCTCTCCACCGCCTACCTGCGCCAGGCCAGCCGCTGGCTCTCCGAACTGCCCGGCGAACTGCCCCAGCTGGTGCAGGGCAATGGCGAGGAGCTGCCCTTCGCCGACAACTCCATGCAGGCGGTCACCTGCGTGTTCCTGCTGCATGAACTGCCTGCAGAAGCGCGCCAGCAGGTGCTGAACGAAGCCTGGCGTGTATTAGCGCCGGGGGGCGTGCTGGTGCTGGCTGATTCGATCCAGTTGCAGGACAGTCCCAGCTTCAGCCCAGTGATGGAGAACTTCCGGCGCGTGTTCCACGAGCCCTACTACCGTGACTACATCGGCGACGACATCCCCGCCCGACTCCAGAGCGCAGGCTTTGAGCAGATCTCGGCCGAATCCCACTTCATGACCCGGGTGTGGAATGCACGAAAAGACTCAACGGTCAAGTAGCACAGGACACGTATCCGAATCGAAACATAAAATGGAAGAAAGTTGTGGCAAGGCGCCCGATCCGTTGAAATGGAGCATCCCTCGAGGCCACTCATGACCAATCCCTTCCGGGTGCGCTGGCTCGAGGGCTGGACCTTCCAAACCGTGCTCCAAGGCGGTCGGCCCACCATTGAGGCCTATGGCTTTGGCGTGTGTCTACGCGGTGAGCTGCAGCAGGGTGAAAGCCCCAGGGAAGCCGCGGACCGCCTGGTGCTGGAAGAAGATCGCCTGAGGCGCTCGCTGCGCAATGCCTGGAAGCGGGGCCCCTTGCATCTGCTGCACACCGTGCTCGATGTGGAGCGAGGTGAAGAGCTCAGACTTCAAGATGATCTGATTCGCAGTGCCCAGCAGCTGGAACCTGCGATTTCACCGCGCCAGGAAGTGATGCAGGGCCTGGGCCACTAAGAAGCCCAAGCCACCCCAACGCAAGCCACGCCAGAACAGAGGCTCCTGCTGGGGGAGCTTCAGTTCGGCCGCCGCCAGCAACTCAAGGGCCAAACGGCGACGCTGGGCCGCTTGCCGACCCGCAACTCCACTCGGGTGATTCACCTGGGTGACCTGCAGCACGCGGCTCAACCCATGCAGCCAGGCCTTGGAGGCGCCCATACAGGCGGTGCAACTGCACAATGATCATCCCTTCAGCTCAGCCATGGAGCAAGTGAGCACGGCGGCGCTTGAGCAGGCGCAGGAGCTGCATCGCAGCCTCAGCATCAGCGATCGCGACTGGCATCGCCTCAAGGCTGACCGGCACAGACGAGCCGCCGAACAGCTCTCGGCCGCCCTGCAGCTGCTGTTGCAGCAAGGTGCCAGCGGTGATGCCGCGGTGCTCGAATTGCTCGACAGCGCCGGGCGCTGGCTGCGGCGTGAACAGCGCGATCCGGGCTGCCCGCACGCCACAAAGCCTCAGGCCGGCTGACGCCGCTTGGCAAGCTGCAGCCGATTACCACGCCGACTCCAGCGCACATCATCGAAGCACTGGTGAATCAAATACAGCCCCCGGCCACTGATGGCATCGGCTGACTCCGGCAGCTCTGAACCGCGCAGATGGGGCATCAACCCAGGCCCCTCATCCTGCACCTGCCACACCAGCCAGAGGGGCGACTGAATCCTGCGAATGCGCACACACTTGGCAGGATCTGCCTGGTTGCCATGGCGCACGGCATTCACCAGTGCCTCCTGCAGCCCGAGCATGAGCAGATCGCGATCCTGGCGCGCCACCGGTTCGAGCAACAGCTCAAGCAACGGCTGCAGCTGCAACGTTGAGGGGGTCACGAACTCACACCAGCGGCTTCGCCCCCTCAAACGCAGACAGGTCATCACGCCGCTGATGCAGTCCGTTTCTGATCTTATGGAGCAGAGCCCGCCTGGTCGATAGCGGGATGGCGCATCAAGGCGTCCATCACCCGCACACCGCGCAGTTGATTGAGGAGCGGCATATGGCCTTCAGGCGCCTGGTGGGTCCAGGTGAAACCGCCGGGGTAACGGGTCCACACCCCATCCTGTTTCCAACCGATCTTGGGCCAGAGCTCCTCCCAGCGCCAGGAGAGGCGATCGAGCAGGGCCCGCTGCACGCGGAAGCCATAGCGAGCGCTGCTGTAAAACCACCAGCACCCATCGATGAACTCCAGTTCAGCCCTGGGCATCGCCGGCACTTCACTGAAGTACACATAGCCCCGTTTCTGTGCATCAGGCCCTGCCAGGCGGCGCAACAGCTCACTGGTGACCCGATCAGCCTGTTCCAGCTCCTCCACGAGCAGCGCCTGCTGCAGCTCCGTGAAGAGGGTGTGATCACTGGGTGGTGCCAGCAACCAGCCATCGGCATAGCGGCGCTGCAGTTGCAGCAGCTGCTCCTGATCAGCCGCCAGCAACCGCAACAACGAACCGGTGGCCCAATCGCCAGCCAGGCGCTCCTGCTGCTCCAGGTGCGACCAGATCAGAGGATGAAGCTCAGCGCCGAGTGCAACAAGCGCCGGCAACAGGCGCTGCCGTTGGCGGGCATTGCCCTCCACGAAGCGCTGCAGCTGCTCAAACGGTGCTGCCCCTGAGGCACCCGGCGTGACGGAGGAGGCGGATGAACGCAGACCAGACAACATGTCGGAACGGGCCGGCAGCCAGTATCGCAGTGCCCCCCGCCTCCCGGCATGGCCCGCAGCATCGCAATCGACAGCTTTCTCGGCGCCGGCGGCACCGTGGTGGATGTGCGCAGCCCCGCGGAGCACCAGCAGGGACGCATCCCCGGCGCTGTGAATCTGCCCCTGTTCACAGACGCGGAACGGGCGGAGGTGGGCACCCTCTACAAACAGAACGGTCGCCAACCCTCCGTGCAACGGGGGCTCGAGCTGGTGGGTCCCAAGCTGGCGCTGCTGGGGGAGCAGCTGAGGCAGCTGGCCGCCGCCAGCGATGGCCCGCTGCGGCTGCATTGCTGGCGAGGGGGAATGCGCAGCGGCAGCATGGCCTGGCTGGCAGAAACCCTCGATCTGGAGGTGGTGCTGCTGGAGGGGGGCTACAAGCGCTTTCGCCACTGGGTGCTGGAGCGGTTTGAGCAGCCCTGGCCAATCCGGCTGCTGGGGGGCGGCACCGGCAGCGGTAAAACCGATGTGTTGCTGGCGCTCGAGCAGCTCGGGGGGTGCATGGTGGACCTTGAAGGGTTGGCCCACCATCGCGGCAGCAGCTTTGGAGCCCTGGGGCTACCGCCCCAGCCCAGTACGGAACAGTTTGAGAATCGCCTGGCCCTGGCCCTGGAACACCAGCGCGGCAGACCTTGGCTCTGGCTCGAGGCTGAAAGTGCCCAGATCGGCCGCTGCCGCCTCCCCAAGGCCCTGTTTGAACAGATGCAACAGGCACCGGTGGTGGTGCTGGAACGGCCGCGAGCAGAACGGGTGGAGGCCCTGGTGGCGGTGTACGGCCCCCAGGGCAGGCAAGGCCTGCTGGAGGCCACCGAA
>JAYKIT010000121.1:0-6344 GCA_035285765.1 Synechococcus sp.
TGCCTTCCCCCATGACCCAGATCCCTGCAAAGGACGTGCCCGGAATGGGGCGTCGGCAGTTCATGAATCTGCTGACCTTCGGGTCGGTCACCGGTGTGGCTCTGGGCGCCCTCTACCCGGTGGTGAACTACTTCATCCCCCCCCGCGCCGCGGGCTCCGGCGGTGGCACCACCGCCAAGGATGAGCTGGGCAACAACGTGACCGCCAGCGGCTGGCTGGCCACCCATAAAGAGGGTGATCGTTCCCTGGTGCAGGGCCTCAAGGGCGACCCCACCTACCTGATCGTGGATGGCCCTGATTCCATCGGCGATTACGGCATCAACGCCATCTGCACGCACCTGGGCTGTGTGGTGCCCTGGAACTCCGGCGCCAACAAGTTCATGTGCCCCTGCCACGGCTCCCAGTACGACGCCACCGGCAAGGTGGTGCGCGGTCCTGCGCCGCTGTCGCTGGCCCTGGCCCACGTGAACGTGGAGAACGACAACGTGTTCGTGAGCCAGTGGACGGAAACCGACTTCCGCAACGGCGAGAAGCCCTGGTGGGCTTGAGAATCCAACCCGTCGTCCGCCCCTGAAACGCCCCGCCCCCCTACCGATGCGCCGCTCCCTTTCCCTGCTGCTCGGCTCCCTGCTTCTCACCGCTGGGTTGCTGTTCGGCGCCCAGCCCAGCTGGGCCTATCCCTTCTGGGCACAACAGAACTACGACAGCCCGCGCGAAGCCACCGGCAAGATCGTTTGCGCCAACTGCCACCTGGCCAAAAAGCTCACCCAGGTGGAAGTGCCTCAGGCCGTGATGCCCGACACCGTGTTCAAAGCGGTGGTGAAAATCCCTTACGACACCTCCATGCAACAGGTGGGTGCCGATGGCAACCGCACCGGCCTCAACGTGGGTGCCGTGGTGATGCTGCCCGATGGCTACACCCTGGCTCCTGAGGATCGCCTCAGCGATGAGCTCAAGGAGGAAACCGAGGGCGTGTACTTCACCCAGTACAGCGACTCCCAGCCCAATGTGCTGCTGGTGGGCCCCCTCCCCGGTGACCAGCACCAGGAGATCGTGTTCCCGATCCTCTCCCCCGATCCCAAGAACGATCCCTCGATCAGCTACGGCAAAACTCAGCTGCACATCGGTGGCAACCGCGGTCGCGGCCAGGTGTACCCCACCGGTGAGAAGAGCAACAACGGTGTGTTCACCGCCAGCGTGGCCGGTGATGTAACCGCCGTGACCACCGACGCCGCCGGCGCTTCTGTGGTCACGATCGCCACCGCCGACGGTGGCAGCGTGGATGAAGCCATCCCCGCCGGCCCTGAGCTGCTGGTGGCTGTGGGCGACAGCGTGGATGCTGGCGAAGCTCTCACCAACGACCCCAACGTGGGTGGTTTCGGTCAGCTCGATGCCGAAATCGTGCTGCAAAACCCTGTGCGCATCATTGGCCTGCTGGCCTTCCTGGCCGCTGTGGCGATCGCCCAGATCATGCTGGTGCTGAAGAAGAAGCAGGTGGAGAAGGTGCAGGCCGCCGAAGGCGTCTGAGCTAATGGCCCCTGATCTGCTGATGCCCCTGGCGACCTTCCAGTCGCCGGGGCCTCTTCTTTTTGAATTCGGCCCGTTTGCCATCCGCTGGTACGGGCTCTTGATTGCCCTGGCCGTGCTGCTGGGGCTTTCGATTTCCAGTGAACTGGCCAAATCCCGTGGTCTCGATGGCGGCCTGATCGCTGATCTGCTGCCGATCCTGGTGCTCTGCGCCGTGGTGGGTGCTCGCATCTACTACGTGGCGTTTGAATGGCGCCAGTACCAGATCAATTGGCTCGATGCCCTGCAGATCTGGCGGGGCGGCATTGCCATTCACGGGGCCCTGCTCGGCGGTCTGCTGGCGGTGATTGGCTTCAGCCGCTGGAAGCAGCTCTCCTTCTGGAGCCTGATGGATGTGCTGGTGCCATCGGTGGCCCTGGGTCAGGCCATCGGCCGCTGGGGCAATTTCTTCAACTCCGAGGCCTTCGGTGTGCCCACCGATCTGCCCTGGAAGCTGTTCATTCCCCTGGCCAGGCGCCCTGATCTTTATCTCGAGCAGAGCTACTTCCATCCCACGTTTCTCTATGAATCGATCTGGGATCTGGCTTTGTTCGTGCTGCTGATCGTGCTGTTCACGCGGCGCAACAGTGAGGGACAACCCCTGCTGCCCAACGGCGCCATCACCTGCCTCTACGCCCTGATCTACAGCGCAGGGCGCTTCTGGATTGAAGGCCTGCGCATCGATCCCCTCTGCCTCACGGGCACCCTGGCCGATGGCACCTGCTTCCGCGTTGCCCAGCTGGTGAGCTTGCTGCTGGCCCTGGCCGCAACGGCCGGCCTAGCCTGGCTCTACGCCATGGGCCGGGGCCTGCCTGATCCAGGGCGCCCCCGTTCAAGGCAATCGGCATGACTCAGGCACGGGTTCAGATCGTTGGTGCCGGCCCCGGTGCCCCCGATCTGCTCACGCTGCGGGCCCTCCGGGCCATCGAAGCAGCCCAACTGCTGATCTGGGCCGATTCGCTGGTGTCACCGGAGATCGCCGCCCTGGCCCCAGCCGGCTGTGAGCGGCTGCGCAGCGGCAACCTCACCCTCGAGCAGGTGATGGAGGCCATGCTCGATGGGGTGCGGCGGGGCCTGCGGGTGGTGCGCCTGCACGATGGCGACCCCTGCCTCTATGGAGCGCTGCAGGAGCAGATCGCCCGCCTGGCCGACGCTGATGTAGCCGTGGAGGTGATCCCCGGCATCAGCGCTTACCAGGCCACGGCCGCTGCCCTCAACGCCGAACTCACCATTCCGGGTTTGGTGCAAACCATCGTGCTCAGCCGCGCCAGCGGCCGCACAGGCACCCCCGAGCGCGAATCCCTGAACAAACTGGCGGCTCTGCAGGCCAGCCTCTGCCTTTATCTCAGCGCCCGCCACGTGGACGAGGTGCAGGCTGTGCTGCTGCAGCACTACCCCGCCGAGACGCCAGTGGCGGTGGGCTATCGGGTGAGCTGGCCCGATCAGCAACTGCACCTGGTGCCCCTCAGCAACCTGGCCGAGCACAGCCGCCAGGCCGGCCTGGAGCGCACCACCCTCTATGTGGTGAGCCCCGCCTTGGCCGCCTCAGGTGCCGCCCGCTCCAAGCTCTACAGCCCCGAGCACGACCACCTCTTCCGCCCCAGGGGAGGCACCACCGCGTAGTAAGATCTTCTTCTACCGGGCGATTAGCACAGCGGTAGCGCACTTCCTTCACACGGAAGGGGTCACTGGTTCGAATCCAGTATCGCCCATATTTTTTTATCTCCTCTGTTGCTTAAGCAGCCGAGGGGATTTTTTACGGCGAGGAATGCATAACCTCGCCAGACTTTGGCCATGCACGCCGATGGCCTCCCATGAGCGAGTCCAAGCCCGCCCCCACCGCCTCTGAAGCCAGCAACCCCGGAGAGCGGCTGCAACAGGCGCGCCAGCAGCAGGGACTCAGCCGCGAACAGCTGGCCAGCAAGCTGCACATGCGGGTGGATCAGCTCGAAGCGCTCGAATGCCTGCAGCAGGAGCGTTGGCCAGAGGATGTGTTCACCATCGCCCAGGTGCGCCGCCTCGCTGATGCCCTGGGGCTGGATGCTGAACCCCTGGTGGCCAGCTTCCGCAGCATGCTGCAAGCACGCCAGCACAACACCAGTGCGGCAGCCCACGCCGTGATGCAGGCCTCACTGCAGCGCCACGCCCCCGTGAACAGCCGCGAGGACAGCCGGCGAGAGGGCAACAGCAGCCGTGAACGCAGCAGCACGCCCAGTGCTGAACGCGCAGCTGAGCGCCACAGCCAGCAGCGCCGCAGCGCTGGGCTGGGCTGGTTGCTGCCCTCCGCCGTGGTGGTGGGTGTGCTGGCCGTTGGCGGCGCCGGCCTGCATCATCTGGCCAGCAACGGGCTGCTGAAACTTCCCACAGCCGGCCAAGTCACCCCCCCCAGCTCCAAGCCAGCCGCCCAGGCGGCGGTTGCGCTGCCCAAGGAGCTCAATCTCTCGATCAGCAACAACGAAGCGGTGTGGCTGGCCGTGCGCAAACTCGAGAATCAACAGCTGCTGTTTGAAGGGCTGTTCCAACAAACCAAGCCCCGCAGCTTCCCCCTCGGCCAGGGTCTGCAGGTGCTGGCTGGCCGGCCCGATCTGGTGCTGGTGGGCCTTGGGGATCAACCGCCGAAAACCCTCGGCCCCATCGTGCCGATCCAGTGGGAAACCTTCAAACCGGCTGCGGCTGGCGCCGCGACGCCTTGAGCAGGCCACTGCGCAGCTGCACCGCCGCCGCTTGCTCGATCACAGGTGCGCAGCTCTGCAGGCTCCAAAGCTCCAGGCTGAGATCATCAGCCGCATCGCTGGGCTGCAGCTTGATGCTGAGCTTGCTGCCACTGCACTCAGCCTGAAGGCTCGCCACCGGCCCCTCAGGACGGCGATCAATCGCCACAGCCAGGCGCAACAGCAACGACAAGCGCTCCACCAGCCGCCGTTGATCGCGATCCAATAGCGCCCAGCTTTCATGGCGCTTCTTGGGCAAGCTGCGGCGGTGGTAGCGAGCCAGGGATGCGATCACCAGCTGCTCATCGTGGTTGTAGCCCAGCAGCTCGCCGTGGTTGATCAGATACCAGGAGTGCTTGTGATAGCCACTGGTGGCGATGTGCAATCCACTGCTGTGGAGCACAGCAGCCGCCCACAGCAGCTGCCGGGCCCACTCCTGTTCTTGATGAAAACTGCCGCGGGTTTGGTCAAACAAACTGAGGGCGTAGCCAGCCACCCGTTCGGCCCGATCGATGGCCACACCGAACTTGCGGGCCTGATGCAGCACTGTGCGGCGACGGATCTCGCTCTGATACGAGAAGCGATCCACGATCAGATCGTGGCGCAGCATCCAATCGATGATCAGGCCCTCGCGCAGGGCACGCTCGCTGATCACGAACTGCTCGGCCTGCAGCAGCTCCATGGCGGTTTGCAGCACCAGCAGGCCGGGAACAATAATTTCGGCGCGGCGGTCGTTGATGCCGGAGAGCTGGCGGCGCTGCTCGCAATTCAGCGGCAGGATCCGCTGCACCAAGGCCTCCAGATCAGCACGCTGGAAGGCCAACCCATGCAAGCGGTTGCTGCGGGTTTGGGACTCACTCAACAGGCTCGCCGCCGCCAGGGCTGTGCCGCTGGTGGCCACAAAGATCGGCTGCTCGCCCGGCTTGAGCCGCTGCTTCACTTTCTCCACCGCCGGCTCCAAACAGCCCTGGATGAAGGCTTTCAGGAAGGTCGCCCGCTCCGGCTCGAGCGGATCGCGGCGCACAAAATCACGCTGCAACCGCACCGCCCCCACCCGGGAACTGGTGAGCGCCCGCGCATCGTTGGCATCGGCCAGGATCAACTCGGTGGAGCCCCCGCCAATATCAAGGATGAGATGGGGTTGATCGCCAAAATCCATGCCTGAGAGCACGCCCAGGTAGATCAGGCGAGCTTCCTCCGGCCCGCTGATCACCTCGGTGCTGAGGCCCAGCTCCTGCTCCACCTCCGCCAGGAAGGCCATCCCATTGGGTGCTTCACGCATGGCACTGGTGGCCACGCACACGATCTCCTCCACTCCATGGCTGCGGGCCAGATCACAGCAGTGGCGCAGCGCCAGCCGGGCGCGCTCCATCGCTTCAACGCTGAGCTCACCGGTTTCCGGATCGCGCTCCCCCAGTCGAGTGGTGGATTTCTCAGCCAGCAACACCGAAAAACTGCGCAGCTGCGGATCCACCAACGCAATCAACAAATGGGTGGAATTGGTGCCCACATCAATCGCAGCCACCCGGCGCAACCCCTTTCCATGTGGCGGCTCTGAGGCCAATCGCTCCACTTGAGGCTGCACCGATGGCTTGCGATCGTTGCTCACGCAGCTTCAGGAATGCCGTGGCACACTCTGCCATTGGATCTCAGGCTGGTGCGCCTTGGCTCTCACTTCGAGTCCTTCAACCTACCGCTGGCCGGCATGGCTGGAGTTGCTGCGCTGGCATAAGCCCACCGGGCGCCTGATTCTGCTGCTGCCTGCCGGCTGGAGCCTGTGGCTGGCCAGCGCTGAACCACCGCGTTCGCTGCTGGTGCTGATCGTGCTGGGGGGCCTGGCGGTGAGTGGCGCCGGCTGCATCGCCAACGATCTCTGGGATCACCGCATCGATGCGGATGTGAGCCGCACCAGCAGCCGGCCCCTGGCCCGAGGTGCCCTGAGCTTTGGTTACGCCTGGACCCTGCTGCTGCTCTGCCTGCTCACCGCCCTGTTGGTGGTGCTGGAGCTGCCCGAGGCTGGCCGTGAGCTCAGCTTCAAGCTGGCGCTGCTGGCCCTGCCGCCGATCC
>JAYKIT010000122.1:0-5269 GCA_035285765.1 Synechococcus sp.
TATCGATCGCCTGCATCATCTTCTCGAGGATGTGCAGCCGTGCCGGTCTGGCCTGGTTCACGGCTTCGGCGACCGTGCTCACCGCCAGTCCGGTGATCTTCATGTCCATCTGAAGCGCGGTGATGCCTTTGTCGGTGCCCGCCACTTTGAAGTCCATGTCGCCGAGGAAATCCTCGATGCCCTGGATGTCGGTGAGCACCCGCACTTCCTTGCCTTCACGGATCAGGCCCATGGCGGCACCACCCACCGGTGCAGCAATCGGCACGCCGGCATCCATCAGGGCCAGGGTGCTGCCGCACACCGAACCCATGGAGGTGGAGCCATTGGAGCTCAGCACCTCCGACACCACCCGCAGCACGTAGGGGAAGGATTCCTTGCTGGGCAGCACGGGAATCAGAGCCCGCTCAGCCAGGGCGCCGTGGCCGATCTCGCGGCGGCCGGGGGAACGCATCGGCCGGGTTTCACCCACCGAGTAGGGGGGGAAGTTGTAGTGGTGCAGGTAGTGCTTCTCGTTCGAGGGGTTGAGGTCGTCCATCTCCTGGGCATCCGAGGGGGTGCCGAGGGTGGCGGTGGAGAGCACCTGGGTCAGGCCGCGCTGGAACAGGCCTGAGCCATGCACGCGGCGGGGCAGCACACCAGCAGCGGCGCTGATGGCGCGCACCTCATCGAGGTTGCGACCATCCACCCGCTTGCCCTGCTCCACGATCTGGGCGCGCATCATCTTTTTGGTCAGCGCCTTGAAGCTGTTGCCCAGCAGCTTGCTGTTGCCGCTCACGGCGGTGCGCACGGCATCGGCATCCGGCAGGCCAGCCACGGTTTCAGCGGCCTTGGCCTTGATGCCATCGAGCTGGCTGTCGCGCTCGGCCTTGGTGAGGCTGAACTGGGAGAGCACCGCGCCGATCTCCTTGGAGCACTGCTTGGCGAGGTAATCGGGAACGGTGGTGTCTTCCTCGGGTTTCTCGGGCATCACCTGTTCGATGCCGAGGTCCTTGAGCAGTTCTTTCTGGTGGCGGATCAGTTCGCAGACCGCTTCGTAGCCGAAGTCGATCGCCTCGATCATGTCTTGTTCAGGCAGCTGCTGGGCGCCTGCTTCCACCATCACCACGCCATCGGGGGTGCCGGCCACCACCAGATCGAGTTCCGAGCGCTCGATTTCGCGGTAGCTGGGGTTGAGCACGAAGTCATCGCCCAGCAGGCCCACGCGCACGGCGGCCATGGGGCCATGGAACGGGATCTTGGCCAGCAGCGTGGCAATCGAAGCGCCGGTCACCGCCAGCACATCGGGGGGCATGCGCTCATCCACCGAGAGCACGGTGGCCACGATCTGCAGGTCGTCGCGCATCCAGCTGGGGAAGAGCGGTCGCATCGGCCGATCGATCAGGCGCGCGGCCAGGGTGGCGCGCTCGGGGGGGCGGCTTTCGCGGCGCATGAAGCTGCCGGGGATGCGGCCGGCGGCATAGAGGCGCTCCTCGTAGTCGCAGGTGAGGGGCAGGAAATCAACGCCGTCGCGGGCTCCAGAGCGGGTGGCGGCCACCAGTACCGCCGTATCTCCGCATTCGATCAACACACTGCCGCCGGCTTGGGGGGCGTAGCGGCCCGTCGTCAGCCTGATCTCCCGACCATCGAAGGAGATCGTCCGCTGTTCACCTTGCACTGGCACTTATGTCCTGTTGCTTGTCAGGCCTCATCTTGACATCCAGGCCCGGCTGTGGATGGTTTGGCGGCCCAGTTGCAGCTCCGCAGGTGTGACCACGGCGGCTTGCAGTTGCTTGGTGTAGTGGGAATCACTGACGCTATAGCAGCCGAACCGCTCCAGGTGGGGGTTGCTGAGCTGCACATCAAACAACTGGAACTGGCCGGCCACCAGGGCCTGCTGCAGCTGCACCAGCACCACATTGGAGGCATGGGGGCGCCGGTGGAACATCGATTCACCGATCCAGCAGCAGCCGATCGCCAGGCCCAGCTGCCCGCCTGCCAACCCCTGGCTGTCCCAGGCTTCGATGCTGTGGGCCCAGCCCAGGCGGTGCAGCTCCAGATAGATCGCGTGCAGTTCGGGGCTGATCCAGGTGCTGGGGCGATCGCTGCAACCCTCCACCACCGCTTCAAAGGCGCTGTTGAGCTTGAGTTCAAAGCGCTCGGGGCGTAGCTGACGCCTGAGTGATCTGGGAATGTGAAAGCGCCCATCGAGGGGCATCAGGGCCCGCTCGCGCGCACGAAAAAGGCCGAGCGCCCCAGCGGGACCCTCGGCCATCGGAAACCAACCGGCGGCATAGGCCGCCAGCAGCTCGTTCACCAGCTGGACTTCACCACGCCCGGCAGCAGGCCCTTGTGGGCGCGCTCACGCAGCTGGTTGCGGCACAGACCGAAATCGCGGTACACACCACGCGGCTTGCCGGTGGCCCAGCAGCGGTTGCGCATGCGGATGCGGGAGCTGTTGCGGGGCAGGTTCTGGATTTTGCGGTGGATCTCGAGGCGCTCCATCGGATCAGCGGCGGCCTCGAACGCATCCATCAGGGCCGACCGCTTGGCTGCGAAGCGCTCCACCATCTTCTTGCGCTTCACATCCCGCGCGATCATCGACTTTTTCGCCATGCGGCAGCCCGGATTAAACCAACAATCCGCAAGCTTAATGGATCGGGTTCAGTTCCCCATCAGCTGGCGCACCAGGCTCAGCTGGCTGGTGTCTTTCACGATCAAAATCGCGCTGAGCCCCAGCAGCAGCACCAGGCCGGATTGCATGAACACCATCTGCAGGCGCTCCGGCAGCGGCCGGCCCCGCAGACCCTCGATCAGCAGCAGCAGGAATTGGCCGCCATCGAGTAGGGGCAGGGGCAGGGCATTGAGCACCGCCAGGTTGATCGAAATCAGCGCCGCGAACAGGAACAGGCTCGCCCCCCCCTGATCGGCCAGCTGAGCGCCCATCTCCACGATCTTCACCGGACCCGACACCTGGGAGGCGGTTTCGCCGAAGCGGGTGGCCAGGGCTGCGAAACCCTCCACCGTGCGGTTGATGATCGAACCGAATTGGCGGTTGGCCTCCCCAATGATCAGCAGGGGATTGGCCGTGCGGCTGAAGTGTTCCTCTCCCACCGGGCTGAGCTGAGCGCCGATGCGCCCCATGCCGCCCACATCGGCCGGTTGCAGCTGCAGGCTCAGCGGTTCACCATTGCGTTCCAGCCCCACCTGCAGGGAACCGCCAGGGGCGTTTTTCACCGCTTTCACCAGCCCCTGCACCGCGCTGGTGCCACCGCCCAGGTTGTCGCCATTGAGGCTCACCAGCTTGTCGCCGGCCTTGAGCCCGGCGCTGGCGGCGGCCTGATCGGGCGAGACAGCGGTGATCAGCACGCCCCCGGTGGCGGTGAAGCCATCGGGGATCCCCACGATCACGCCTTGGCCCACCAAGACCACCCAGGCGAAGACAAGGTTGGCCAGCACGCCGGCGGCGATCACCAGGGCCCGCTGGGGCAGTGGCCTGTTTTTGAGCAGATCGGGATCGCGCGGGTCGATCTCGCTGTCGGGGTCGTCATCGGGAAACGACACATAGCCGCCCAGGGGAATCGCCCGCAGGGCGAACAGCACCCCGTTGCGCTGGCGCTGCAGCAGTGCCGGCCCAAAGCCCACGTTGAAGCTGGTGACCCGGATTCCCTGGCTGGTGGCAGCCAGGAAATGGCCGGCTTCATGCACTACCACCAGCAGCGCCAGGATCAACAGCGCCGACAGCACTCCCACAAGGTCATCCCCACCTGGGGCTCATTGTGGCGTGATGCTGTCGCTGCCGAAGTACGGCACGAGCGCAGCCGGCAGCTTGACGCTGCCATCCACCTGTTGGCCGTTCTCCAGCAGGGCTGCCATGGTGCGGCCCACGGCCAGGCCACTGCCGTTGAGGGTGTGCAGCAGCTGGGTGGTTTTGCCCTCCTTGAAGCGGATCGCTGAGCGGCGCGCCTGGAAATCACCGCAGGTGCTGCAGCTGGAGATTTCGCGGTAGGAGCCAGCGCCGGGCAGCCACACCTCCAGGTCGTAGGTGCGGGCGGCGGAGAAGCCGATATCGCCGGTGCAGAGCTCAAGGCGGCGGTAGGGCAGCTCGAGGGCTTCCAGCACCGCTTCGGCGTCGCGGGTGATCTGTTCGTGGGCCTCGGCGGATTTCTCCGGGTGGCAATACCAGTAGAGCTCCACCTTGTTGAACTGGTGCAGGCGGATCAAGCCGCGGGTGTCGCGGCCGTAGCTGCCGGCTTCGCGGCGGAAGCAGGGGGTGTAAGCGGCATAGCGGATCGGCAGCTGCTCGGCTGGAATCACTTCATCGCGATGCAGCGAGGTGAGCGGTACCTCGGCGGTGGGGGTGAGCCAGAGATCGTCTTCAGCGCAGCGGAAGCTTTCCTCGGCAAATTTCGGCAGCTGGCCTGAGCCGGTGAGGCTGGCGCTGTTCACCAGGATCGGCGGCATCACCTCGCGGTAGCCCTTGGCGATGTGCTGATCGAGCATGAAGCTGATCAGGGCACGCTCCAGGCGGGCGCCCTGGCCGATCAGGGTGATGAAGCGGCTCTGGGCGATGCGCACCGAACGCTCGGTTTCGAACAGCCCCAGCCGCTCGGCGATCTCCCAGTGCTCCTCCAGTTCCCCCTCGGTGCGGGGGGTGCCCCAGCGCTTCACCTCCACGTTGTCGGCTTCGCTCTTGCCGTCGGGGGTTTCAGCCAGGGGCAGGTTGGGCAGGGCGAGCAGCTGCTCGCGCAGGCGTGCCTCGAGGCTTTTTTCCTCCTCCTCCAGCACCGCCACCTGCTGCTTGATGTGGTTGCCCTTCTCCCGCAGAGCTTTCACCTCATCACCGCCTGGGGCGGCGCCGCCTTTGATCAGGGCGCCCACCTCCTTGCCCACACGGTTGCCTTCGGCTTGCAGGTCACTGCGCTGCTCCACCAGATCGCGCTGCTGCTTGGCGATCAGCTGCAGACCCGTGAGATCCACCTGCATGCCACGGCGGCCAAGCTGCTCACTGATCAGCTCAGGGTTGTCGCGCAGCAAACGCTGATCCAGCACGGGCCTTGGGGGCAGGTGGGCGGAGCTTAAGCGCCCGCCTCTGCCCCGTTTCCAGTGCTTGTGGTGCTCAGAGCACCTGCACCACTTCGCTCACTTCGGGGATGGCTTCGCGCAGCTTGCGCTCGATGCCCATCTTCAGGGTCATGGTGCTGCTGGGGCAGGAGCCGCAGGCACCCTGCAGGCGCACCTTCACGATCGGCCCGTCGATCTCCACCACTTCCACGTTGCCGCCATCGGCCAT
>JAYKIT010000123.1:0-5054 GCA_035285765.1 Synechococcus sp.
TCCGCTGGCTCTGCCTACGTTGGTTCAAATCCAACCCGGCCCATCCTCCACATGCCCTTGTAGCTCAGCGGTAGAGCACTCCCTTGGTAAGGGAGAGGTCACGAGTTCAAGTCTCGTCAAGGGCTTAGATCTGATTCGGAAGGCACCTCCGAATCAAGAAAGATTCTGAACAATCAATCCATCTTTCAGCTCTTTGCTTGTTAGCAAGCCGCTGCAATTGCCGCGCGAAGCACTTGCTTACCCCCGCTTGCCAGCATGGCGCTGCTCTGCCATCGAAGCCGATGATCGCCTTGGCGCCCATGCAGGAGCTGGTGCACAGCGGCCACACGCGCCCCCTGGCCTGGCGGCTGCAGCAGTTGCAGCAGCTGCGGGCCCTGCTCGAGGAGCTGGAGGAGCCGCTGTTGCAGGCCCTCGCGAGCGATCTGGGCAAACCCGGCGTTGAAGCCTGCATTGAATTGCTCAACGTGAGCGATGAACTGCAGCTGGCCCACCGCCAGCTGCGGCGCTGGATGGCCCCACGGGCCGTGCCGTTGCAGCTGATGCAGCAGCCCGGGCGCAGCTGGGTGCAGTGCGAACCCTTGGGCACGGTGCTGATCCTGGGCCCTTGGAACTATCCCTTCATGCTGCTGCTGCGGCCGCTGGTGTCGGCCCTGGCCGCCGGCAACACGGCGGTGCTGAAGCCCTCCGAACACGCCCCGGCGGTGGCAGAGCTACTGGCCGAGGCCATCCCCCGCCACTTCAGCCCGGAGGTGGTTCAGGTGCAGCTGGGCGGGGTGGAAGCAGGCCAGGCACTCCTGCGCCAAAGCTTTGATCACGTGGTGTTCACCGGCGGCACCACCATCGGCCGCCTGGTGATGCAGGCCGCTGCCGAGCAGCTGATCCCGGTCACCCTGGAGCTGGGGGGCAAAAGCCCTTGCATCGTGCTTGAGGATGCCGATCTGCAGGTGAGCGCCAGGCGGATTGCCTGGGGACGCTTTCTCAATGCAGGCCAGAGCTGCGTGGCCCCCGATTACGTGCTGGTGAGCCAGGCCATGCGCCAGCCCCTGGAGCAGGCGCTCAAGGCGGCCATCAGCGAGTTCTATGGGCCAGATCCGCGCCAATCCGCGGATTTCGCCCGCCTGGTCAACACCCGCCAGTTCGACCGGGTGGAGGCGCTGCTGCAGGGGGCCACCGTGCTGCACGGCGGGGAGCGCAGCCGCGACGAGCTCTACATCGCCCCCACCCTGGTGGACGGGGACCCCCACAGCCCACTGATGCAGGAGGAGATCTTTGCCCCGGTGCTGCCCCTGCTCACGGTGGCGAACCTGGAGGAAGCGCTGGGCTTCATCCGCCAGCGCCCCAAGCCCCTGGCCCTGTATCTGTTCAGCCGCAGCCGCAGCGCCCAGGAGCAGGTGCTGCAGGCCAGCAGCTCCGGCAGCGTGGTGATCAACGACACGGTGCTGCAGGCCGCCGCCGCCGGGCTGCCCTTTGGCGGCGTGGGCCCCAGCGGCATGGGGCGCTGCCATGGCGAAAGCGGGTTTGTGCAGCTCTCCAACCAGCGGGCGGTGCTGCGGCGGGGGTTTGCCCTGGATCTGCCCTGGCGCTACCCCCCCTACAGACACAGGTTGTCACTGATGCGCCGTTTGCTCGGTTGAAAAAGGGGGCCAGGGGGGACTGGCGCATCTCGGCTCGCTGCTTATGGTGCGCCCATCGATTTATTCGCTGGCCATGCGTAAATCCCTCTTAGCGCTGCTGCTCTTCACCGCAGCTCTCCCACTGCGCGCGCAGGAGGCGGTTCACGTGCTGCAGCCCAAGCAAACCCTCTCGGCGGTGTCGCGTCTCTACGGCGTGCCGGTGAGAACGCTGATCAGCCTCAACGGCATCGAAAACCCCGACAAGATCAAGGTGGGCACCGAACTGCGTCTGCCCGCTGGCGTGAAGAGCGTGTCGCGCTCCTCCACCGACCTGGCCGTGCGCAGCAGCACCAGCGATCGCCCCAAGGCTGACACCCAGGTGCTCGCCAAGAAGACCGCCAGCACCGACTGGCGCCACTACGGCCCCCTGCAGGTGGACTGGAACAACTGGCGCACCATGGCCGGCAGCCTGGTGGCCCCGAGCCTCAACAAGGAGGGCCAGCCCCTTTATGTGGCCGTGAACTGCGGTGCTCGCAAGCTCAACGTGACCGGCCCGGCCGGCGCCTGGAAATCCTGGGAAACCCCCGCCGAAGAGTTCGAGCGTGATTTGGTGAAGGCTGTGTGCCTCGATCCAGCCCTGGGCAAGGGCTGATCCAGCAGGGCCTGGGGCGGCAGCGCCCAGCGCAGCGGCCGGGGCCGCCGCAACCAGGCCTGACCGGCATGGCTGATCCACAGCCGTTTCCCGCCGTCGTCTTCCTGCACCAGCTCCGCCTCCACCAGGCGGCGCAGCCGCCAGCGCCACACCGGCGCAGGCTCATCACCATCGGCCAGCGCCGCGGCCAGCTCCGCCGCCTCCAGGCCCTTGGGGGCCGCTGCCAACGCCTCCAGCAGCGGTTGGGCATCGCTCTGGCTGTCATGCAGCGTCAGCGGCCGCTGGCAGCGATCACAACAACCGCAGGGTTCGGCCAGCTCACCCACCGCCAGCAGCAAAGCCTGCTGGCGGCAGCCGCTGCCCTCCGCCACCGATTCCATCAGCCGCAACTGCGCCAGGGCCTGGCGGCCCCGCTGTTGCGCCGCTTCATCACGGCCGGCGCGAATCGTCCAGGCCAGGCTGCTGCGATCGCCATCGCCGTAGAGCATCAACACCTCGGCCGGTTCGCCGTCGCGGCCAGCGCGACCTGATTCCTGCAGATACCCCTCCGGTGATGAGGGCAGATCCAGGTGCAGCACCAGGCCCACATCGGGCCGGTCCACCCCCATGCCGAAGGCCACCGTGGCCACCAGCACGGGATTGGCCTCCTGCTGAAAACGCTGCAGGGCCTCCACCCGGCTTTCGCCATCCATCCCGGCGTGATAAGCCATGGCCGGCAAGCCCGCCTCCCGCAGCTGCGCCGCCCACTGCTCCACCCCCCGGCGGGTGCGGCTGTAGATCAGGGCGGCACCACGGGCCCCCTGCACCGCCTCCAGCACCAGGGGCATGGGATCAGCTGGCCGGCAGAGCATGCGATAGCGCAGGTTCAGGCGCTGGGCCGAGCGCACCTGAATCAAGGGGCGCCGCAGCTCCAGCAGGCGAATGATGTCGGCCCGCACCCGCGGCGGGGCCGTGGCGCTGAGGGCCACCAGCGGCACCCCGGGGCAGAGCCGCCGCAAGCTGCCCAGACGGCGGTAATCCGGGCGGAAATCATGGCCCCAGGCACTGATGCAATGGGCCTCATCCACCGCCAGGGCCACCAGTTGGCCCTGATCGATCAGATCCTCCAGCAGTCGCCGGCAGGCCTCCCCCTGCAAACGCTCGGGGGCGAGATACAGCAGGCGCAGCTCGCGGCGCTCCAGCCGCTCCTGCAGGCGCCGCCGTTCATTGGGATTGAGCCCACCATGCATGCAGGCCGCCGGGATGCCGCGGCGACTGAGCTGGGCCACCTGGTCTTGCATCAGCGCCACCAGGGGTGAAATCACCACCACAACGCCTTGACGCACCAGGGCCGGCAACTGGAAACAGAGCGATTTACCAGCCCCTGTGGGCAGCACCGCCAGGCAATCGCGCCCCTCCAGCAGGGCCTCCACCACCTCCCTCTGGCCGGGGCGAAAGCCGCTGTAACCAAAGCCCTGCTGCAGCGTGGTCAGCAACAGATCGGCCTCAACGGGCGGTGGGGTGGTGGAATCGCTCACCGTTGGACGCTAACGACTGACCCAAGCCGGGCAAGGCCGCTGCTCAGGCCAACGGGGGCAATGGCGGTGCGTCGAGCTGGTCGGCGTTCTCCTCCACCAGCTGCAGCCGCAGGCGTTTGCCCCCGGCCAACTCCCCGAGCGACACACGCAAATTGCTGCCGCTGAGCGCTTCAAGCCCCTGCAGCAGGCTGCGCAGATAAGGGGTGCTGCTACCGCTCTCCACCCAGAGGCGTTCATGCAGCCCCCCCAGCCGGCGCCAGCTGGTGTGCAGCTTCAGCACGGCCTGCTCCAGCTGCTGGGCCTGCGCCACCGCATCGGCCACCAAACCGAGCACATCGAGGCGCTGGGCCTCCTGGATCGATTTCTCCAGATCAATGCTTTCGTGCTGCAACGCCCGCACCGCCATGCCGGCTTCCGCCGCCTTGGTGAGCCAGCGGGCGGTGGAGGTCACATCCTTGATGCGCTCCAACTCGGGCTCGTCTTTGAGCACCCGGCGCAGGTCGTCCTGCTGGGGCTCGGGCAGACGCGCCAGTTCCCGCACCAGCGGAGCCACTGCTTTGGGCGGCAGCAGGTTCTGCTGCGTGCGCTCACGGATCTCATCGGGCAGCAGCGGGCTGGTGGCGGCGGTGAACTCATCGGTGAGGCGCCGCACCTGCTTGCGGGTGATCTGCTGGCCATCGTTGGCCGCCTCGCTGATCAGCTGCTGCACCTCCGGATCGGCCTGCGCCGTTTCCATGAAGGCCCGCTTGGAGAAGTTGTTCACGCTCGCCTCATCCAGCACGCCATCCCCCACCAGGCCATTGGCCGACTCGGCCAGCTGAATCAGGCTGTAGGCCCTGGTTTTGCTGATCTCCCGCTCCCTGAGCCATTGCAAAAAGCCGGCGCCACGGTTCTCACCGCCGCGCTTCTCGCGATCGCGCACCGCCGCCAGGATGCGCCCGCGCCAGATCTCGGTCTGCAGATCGAAGCGATCGCAGAGTTCCCAGGCCTGCTCCAGGCGGGCGTGGAACTCCATCGTGCTGATGTCGTCCTGCTCCGGATCCGGCAGGTCGAGGTTGAAGGCCGGCGTTTCCAGGGCGGAGGTGACAACCACAAGAGCAGGGGCATGGGCCGCGACGAATCATGACGGCCCGCCGGCAAGCCGCCGCAGCGCAGGTAAGTTTCAGCTCGACCGTTCCCTTCCATCCGAGATGGCGATTTCCCGCGGCGACAAGGTGCGCATCAAGCGTCCTGAGTCCTACTGGTTCAACGAAGTGGGCACCGTGGCCTCCA
>JAYKIT010000124.1:0-3749 GCA_035285765.1 Synechococcus sp.
TCATCGGTCATGGCTGGTTATCGTGGCGCCAGGCCAGCGGGTGTTCCCATGATCCTTCCCGGCAGCACCGTGCGGGTGAGCGATCCACGCTCCATCTACAACGGCTATCAGGGTTTTGTGCAGCGCATCAGCGGCAGCCGTGCTGCGGTGCTGTTTGAGGGCGGTAACTGGGACAAATTGGTGACGATGCCGCTCAAGACCCTCACTGAGGCTTGAGTTGCTCCAGGGCCGCTTGGGCGGCAGCTTGTTCCGCCAGCCGGCGTGAGGGGCCCCAGCCCTCCCCCAACAGCTCCTGTTGGATGTGCACCTGGCTGCGGAAGCGTTTGGGGCTGCCGTGGCTGGGATCCACTTCCGTGGTGCTGTAGCTGGGCAGTCGTCCGTGTTCGCCTTGGCTCCACTCCTGCAGGGCTGATTTCCAGTTGTGCTGGTGGGGATTGGCGGCCAGTTCCTTGCAGCTGCGCTGCCAGTGGGGATCGAGCCAGCGGCGCACCGCGTGCAGGCCGCCATCGGGCCCGCCCCAAACCAGATAAACAGCGCCAATCAAGGCTTCACAGCATTCGGCCCGCACAGTGGCTTGGGCGGCGGCATCCGAGGCTGCTGCTGCACCCTGCTGGATCTCGTGCTGGAGTTCCAGCCTGGCTGCCAGTTCACTGAGCCAGCGGTCGCTCACCAGCTGCGCTCGCAGTGCAGAGCGTTCGCCCACCGCCAGCTGTTGGTGCTGCTGCTGCAGAAATTCCGCCGCTGCCAGGCGCAGCACCGCATCGCCTAGAAATTCCAGTTGCTCGTGATTGCGGGCCATCGAGGCGCTGCTGTGGGTGAGCGCTTCATCGATGGGGCTCAGGTCTTGCGCTGCCCCTGGCTGGGGGAGCCCTAGCCGCTTCAGCAGGCGTTGCAGCTGCCGATCACGTTGGGGCTCCAGTGGGGGCATGGGGGGAAAGCAGGACGTAAGCCGGGTTCTGTTCGGGGGGTGATCATCTGTCTGGGACCGCCGTTACCGGCGGCCTCAAGCGGCGCGCTGTTGGCGGGACCGGTGAATGGCCAACCATGGTCCCTGGGCCTTGCTCCCGGCCGGGGTTTACCGAGCCAGCACCTCTCGATGCTGCTGGTGCGCTCTTACCGCACCCTTGCACCCTTGCCTGTGCCGGCGAACCGGCCATCGGCGGTGTGTTTCTGTGGCACTCTCCTCACGGTCACCCGCACTGGGCGTTACCCAGCAAGCCTGGCCATTGGGGAGCCCGGACTTTCCTCAGCCATCGCACCAGGCGATGACCGCGATCACCTCGCCTGCTTTCCGACCCAAAACCATAGGCGGCCGCCAGACTTGCAATACTGAGGCTCGAAGGGGCTGTAGCTCAGCTGGATAGAGCGACGGTTTCCTAAACCGTAGGTCGTGGGTTCGAGTCCCGCCAGCCCCGTGCTCTTGGTCGGCGCCAGCTCCACAGGTGGTGGACTGTGCGTTTCAGCTCCCTGCCGCTAGCGTTTGAGCGGCTGATTGCAGGAGTCATGACCCAACTCCACGACCTGCGGCTGAGGCTGCTGGTGCAGCAGGAGAGTGAGCGCATCGCGACCACCCAGCCCAGTGAGTTGGATCTTTCGGTGGTTCAGGCCCGCAGCTTGTGCTGGTTGGCCCTCTTGGCCGAGGCTCATGAGGATCAGGCCACCGATGCCGAACGGCGCGGTGATCTCGAGCAGGCCATGGGTTGGTATGCCGATGCCATGCGCCTGCGCGATGTGATTCAGGTGGTGAGTTCGATCGAAATTCCTCTGCCTGCAGCCGCCTGCGCTGACGACGACGACACCGGCTCAGAGCCCGCCCAGGCTGCGTGATGCGATGATGACGTTTGGTTTATGGGGAAGCTGCGGTGCCCGAAGAGCCCTGCCAATGCCCTGATTGCCGCCGCTTCTATCGCGAGCACGATCGGCTGATCCGTGAAAATCCAAGCCTGAGACAACAGCAGGAGCTCAATTGGGCGGCCCTGCAGTCGTTCCGTACGCTCGCCGGTCGGGTGCTGGAGGATCTGCAGAAATCCCATCCTCCAGGTGCTGAACCAGCTGCGTCTGCAGCTCCGCCGATGGCGGCAGGCGGTGCTGCCGCAGCGCAGCCGGAATCTGAGGCCATGGCTCAGGCCCTCAACGATTTGGAGAACATCAACGCTCACCTGTTCTCCATCGAGGTGCTGATGGAGCGCATCTTTGATGTGCGTGTGCCCGAGGAGATTGAGCAGAAGTTCCAGGAGCTCGCAGGTGAGCTGGCCCCCGATCCCCTCAATGTGGATCGCCTGCGGCTGAACCGCCTGCTGCATCAAACACCGGATCTGCCCTGAGCCTTGGGCTCAGGGCTTGATGCACGGAGGGCCTCAGCTGCTGGCTTGCTCGCTCCCGTGGGTTTGGCAGGTCACCTGCACCGGAAAGGCCGACGCATTCCAGATTGCATCGCAATACTCCCGGATCGAGCGATCTGAGGAGAAATAGCCCATGCGCGCGGTGTTGAGCAGGCTGATGCGGTTCCAGCGCTGGCGATCCGCCCAGGTTTGGCTCACCGCGTCCTGGGCGTCCATGTAGGCGGCAAAGTCCGCGAACACAAAGAAGGGGTCCTGGCCGCGCAGGTTGTCCACCAGTGGGCGGAACAGTTCGGTGTCGCCATTGCTGAAGTGGCCCTGCTCCACCAGGTGCAGCACTTCGGCGAGCTCCGGCAGCTGCTCCAGCAGTTCCCAGGGGCGATAGCCGCTGCGGCGCAGGGCTTCGATTTCAGGGGTGGTTTTGCCGAACAGGAAGAAGTTGTCGGCGCCCACCTGCTCGCGGATTTCCACATTGGCGCCATCGAGGGTGCCGATCGTGAGGGCGCCATTGAGAGCGAACTTCATGTTGCCGGTGCCGGAGGCCTCCTTGCCGGCGGTGGAGATCTGTTCCGAGAGATCAGAGGCGGGATAAACCCGCTGCCCCAGCTTCACGTTGTAGTCGGGGAGGAACACCACCCGCAGGCGGCCATCCATGTCGGGATCGGAGTTCACCGTTTCGGCGATGCCGTTGATGAAGCGGATGATCAGCTTGGCCATGTAGTAGCCCGGCGCCGCCTTGCCACCAAAGATCACGGTGCGTGGCGCCATGGCTTCACCCTGGCCGTTCTTGATGCGCAGGTACTGGGCGATCACCTGCAGGGCATTGAGGTGCTGGCGCTTGTACTCGTGGATGCGCTTCACCTGCACATCGAACAGGGAGGCGGGATCCACCAGCACGCTGGTGTGGCGGTGGATGTAGCTGGCCAGCTGCCGCTTGGCCTCCAGCTTGGTTTGCTCCCAGCGCTGCAGGAAGTTGCCATCGTGCTGGAACTGCTCCAGCTGGCGCAGGGCATCGAGGTTGTGCAACCAGCCCTCGCCGATCGTGTCGTCGAGCAGGCTGCGCAGCTGGGGGTTGCAAAGGCCCATCCAGCGCCGCGGGGTGACGCCATTGGTCACGTTGGTGAATTTTTCCGGCCAGAGCGCCGCAAATTCGGGCATCAGGCTGCTTTTCACCAGATCGCTGTGCAGCTTGGCCACCCCGTTCACGTGATGGGAGCCCACGGTGGCGAGGTGGGCCATGCGTACGGCCTTTTGGCCTTCCTCATCAATGATCGAGAGCTTGCGCAGGATGCTGTCGTTGCCGGGGTGCTTGAGCCGCACCTGCTGCAGGAAGCGGCGGTTGATCTCGAAGATCAGCTCCAGGTGGCGCGGCAGCAGGCTGGCGAACAGGGGCAGCCCCCATTTCTCCAG
>JAYKIT010000125.1:0-5867 GCA_035285765.1 Synechococcus sp.
GAGCGGCTGACGCCCTACTCCACGCGCCTTGAGGAGAACTGGGGCAAGCCCCCCGGCACCCTCAACTCCGACGGCACCAACCTGCTGATCTACGGCCGCCACTTCGGCAACGTGTTCCTGGGCGTGCAGCCCACCTTCGGCTACGAGGGCGACCCGATGCGCCTGCTCTACTCCCGCAGCGCCAGCCCCCACCACGGCTTTGCTGCCTATTACACCTACCTGGAGAAGGTGTGGGGTGCCGACGCGGTGCTGCACTTCGGCACCCACGGCTCGCTGGAGTTCATGCCCGGCAAGCAGATGGGCATGAGCGACACCTGCTACCCCGACAGCCTGATCGGCGCGCTGCCGAACCTCTATTACTACGCAGCCAACAACCCATCGGAGGCCACGATCGCCAAGCGCCGTGGCTACGCCTCCACGATCAGCTATCTCACCCCTCCTGCTGAAAACGCTGGCCTCTACAAGGGCCTCAAGGAGCTGGGCGAACTGGTGGGCTCCTACCAACAGTTGCGCGAAAGCAGCCGCGGTGTGCAGATCGTGAACGCGATCGTGGAAACATCGCGCCAGTGCAACCTCGATAAAGACGTGACCCTGCCGGAGGTGGATGCCTCCGAGCTCAACGAGGAGCAGCGCGACGGCGTGGTGGGTGCGGTGTACCGCCAGCTGATGGAAATCGAGAGCCGCCTGCTGCCCTGCGGCCTCCACACCATCGGCAAGCCCCCCACCGCCGAGGAGGCCATCGCCACCCTGGTGAACATCGCCGCCCTCGATCGTGAGGAGGATGGCATCCGCTCCCTGCCCTCGCTGCTGGCCGAAAGCCTTGGCCGCAGCATCGAAGAGGTGTATCGCGGCAATGATGCCGGTGTGCTCGCCGATGTGGAGCTCAACCAGCGCATCACTGAAACCTGCCGACAGGCGGTGGGCGCCATGGTGAAAGCGGTCACCGGTCGTGATGGCCGCGTGACCCTGCAGCAGAACTTCGGTTGGCTGCTGAACCTGCTGGAGCGCATCGGCATCAAGTTGCCCAGCCCCTGGCTCAGCGCTTGCCGCAGCGCCGGTTTCAGCAGCATCAACACCGAAGAGCTGGAAACTCTGTTCACCTATCTGCGCTTCTGCCTTGAGCAGGTGTGCGCCGATCAGGAGATGGAGAGCCTGCTGAAGGCTCTCGATGGCGAATACGTGCTGCCTGGCCCCGGCGGTGATCCGATTCGCAATCCCGGTGTGCTGCCTAGCGGCAAGAACATCCACGCCCTCGACCCCCAGGCCATCCCCACCCGAGCTGCCGTGGCAGCGGCCAAGGTGGTGGTGGATCGCCTGATCGAGCGCCAGAAAGCCGAGCAAGGGGCCTGGCCTGAAACCATCGCCTGCGTGCTGTGGGGCACCGACAACATCAAGACCTACGGCGAATCCCTGGCCCAGATCCTCTGGTTCATCGGCGTGCGTCCGGTGCCCGATTCCCTCGGCCGGGTGAACAAGCTGGAGTTGATCCCCCTCGAGGAGCTGGGTCGCCCCCGCATCGATGTGGTGGTGAACTGCTCTGGTGTGTTCCGCGATCTGTTCATCAACCAGATGGCCCTGATCGACCAGGGAGTGAAGCTGGCCGCTGAGGCCGAAGAGCCTCTGGAGATGAACTTCGTGCGGGCCCATGCCCTGGAGCAGGCCGAGCAACAGGGCACCAGCCTGCGTGATGCGGCCACCCGCGTGTTCTCCAACGCCAGCGGCAGCTACAGCTCCAACGTGAACCTGGCGGTGGAGAACAGCACCTGGGAGGAGGAGAACGAATTGCAGGAGATGTACCTCTCCCGCAAAACGTTTGCCTTCAATGCCGACAACCCCGGCGAAATGAACCAGAACCGCCAGGTGTTCGAATCGGTGATGAAAACCGCCGATGTGACCTTCCAGAACCTGGATTCCGCCGAGATCTCGCTCACCGATGTGAGCCACTATTTCGATTCCGACCCCACCAAGCTGATCGCCGGCCTGCGCGACGACGGCAAGGCACCCGCCAGCTACATCGCTGACACCACCACGGCCAATGCCCAGGTGCGCAGCCTCAGTGAAACCATTCGCCTGGATTCACGCACCAAGCTGCTGAATCCCAAGTGGTACGAGGGGATGCTGGATTCCGGCTACGAAGGGGTGCGCGAGGTGGCCAAACGCCTCAACTTCACCCTGGGCTGGAGTGCCACCAGCGGCGCGGTGGACAACTTCGTGTACGAGGAGGCCAACGACACCTTCATCAACGACCCGGAAATGCGCAAGCGGCTGATGGAGCTCAACCCCCACAGCTTCCGCCGCATCGTGGGCACGCTGCTGGAGGTGAACGGCCGTGGCTACTGGGAAACCTCAGACGAGAACATCCAGCAGCTGCAAGACCTGTACCAGGAGATCGAGGACCGGATCGAGGGGGTGGCGAACTGAGCCCCCTGAACGCGTAACGCGGCTTTACAAAGCTACATATTGCGTTACAATACGTTCAGAACACAGACCGCCATGACTTCCTCCGCTTCCACCGGCACCACCATGCGCGGTGCCGTGGTGACCACCGAAGACGGTGGCCGCCTTAACGCTTTCGCCACCGAGCCCCGCATGCAGGTGGTGGATGCCGAGAACGGCTGGGGTTTCCACGACCGCGCCGAGAAGCTGAACGGCCGCATGGCCATGCTCGGCTTCGTGGCACTGCTCGCCACCGAGATCGCCCTGGGCGGCGAAGCCTTCACCAAGGGCCTGCTGGGCATCGGCTGATTCGCTCTCGTTCCACGGTTCTTTCAACTCCCGCGGCAGACTTTCTGTCGCGGGTTTTTTTATGAGCGCCCCTGCCCCCTCCCCCACGGCGCTGGTGCGCGGCGCCGGGCCCACCGGCAGTCTGGCGGCCCTGGCCCTCGCCCAGGCCGGATGGCAGGTCACCCTGCACGATCCCCTCTCAGCCAGCGCCCTGAAGCAACGCCGGCGCGCCTACGCCATCACCCACTCCAGCCGCGAGCTGATGCAGCAGCTGGGCCTTTGGGAGCAACTGGAACCGCACTGCCATCGCTTTGATCAGCTGCAATTGCTGGATCAAGGCAGCGGTGCCAGCACCGCCTTTGAAGCCGCAAACGCTGTGGGCTGGATCCTGGACCACCGCCCCCTGCAGGCCCTGCTGCTGCAGGCCTGCGCTGAGCACCCGCAGATTGCCCTGGCCCTGGAGCAGGCTGAACCAGCCTCCGCCGCAGCCGCACTGAGCGTGATCGCCGAAGGCGGCGGTTCCCTCAGCCGGCGCAAACTCGGCATCGGTTTCTGGGGCTTCCGCTACCGCCAGGGCTGCCTCACGGTGCAGGTGCAGCTTGATGCCAGCTGCCGCCCACACACGGCCTGGGAGATTTTCCGGCCCGAGGGCCCCCTGGCGGTGTTGCCCTTGCGGACCGGTGAAGCCCAGGTGGTGTGGAGTGCACCCCAGCAGCGCTGCGAACAGCGGATCCAACTGACGCCGCCGCAGTTCATTGCCGCACTCAACAGCGCCCTCCCAGGTGAGGTGCAGATCCAAGCCCTGCTGGATCAGCCGGCCTGGTTCCCGGTGGAGTGGCGCCTGGCACCGCAACTGGGGCGCGGCACCAGCCTGTTGTGCGGCGAAAGCGGCCACCGCTGCCATCCGGTGGGGGGCCAAGGGCTGAACCTCTGTTGGCGCGATGTGGCCAGCCTGGCAGCCATGGCCCGCCGCTATCGCCACAACCCACGCCGGCTGGTGCGGCGCTACAGCCGCCGCCGCTGGCTGGATCTGCTGGCGGTGCTGGTGGCCACCGATCTACTGGTGCGCACCTTCTCCAACCGTTCAGGCCTGCTGCAGCCACTGCGCCGCCTTGGGATTGGCCTGCTGGATCGCCATACCGCGCTGCGGCGCTGGAGCCTCAACCTGGCCACCTACGGGCCGCGGGGTGCGCTCTTGACAACGACGTGGCAACATGCAAATAATCAACCCTCTTAATGAGGCCTTAACAGACATTTGCCTCCGCCATGGGCACACTCATGGCCGAGAGGCGGTCTGCTTTCCTGCCTCACCCTGCGGCCATGGTGATCACCACCTCGCCACAACCTGTTCCCCCCTCTGCTCTGGTTGATTACCTGCGCCGTGATATCGGCCTGAGCGAAGAAGCGCTGGCCTTGGGGGTGCGTCAATCGATCCAGGAGCAGGCCCCCCTGGCTGTCACGTTGTGGCGCTTCGGCCTGCTGAGCCTGATCCAGCTTGATCAGGTGCTCGATTGGCAGGAGCGCCACGGCTGAGGGTGGATTGAATTCAGTACTGAATCAGGGCTTCCACCGGGGTGCTGCTGCTGAGTTTCTGGCGGCCGCCCAGATCACAGAGCTCAGCCACGAAGCCAAATCCGCAGAGCGATCCGCCGGCCTGTTGCACCAGCTGCGCGCAGGCAGCGGCGGTGCCACCGGTGGCCAGCAGATCATCGATCACCAGCACCCGCGGTCCACCAGCGAGCGAGCCCTGCACGATTTCGAGCCGATCAGTGCCGTATTCAAGGCTGTACTCCACCGCATCCACCGCGCCGGGCAACTTGCCGGGCTTGCGCACAGGAACAAAGCCCAGCCCCATCTGCACCGCCAGGGTGTGACCCACCAGGAAGCCGCGGGCTTCAATGCCCACAATCAACTCCGGCTGCAGTGGAGCCAGGCGCTGCTGCAATCCCTCGAGCACCAAAGCCCAGGCGCTCGGGTCGCGCATCAGCGGGGTGAGATCGCGAAACAGGATGCCCGGCTTGGGGAAATCGGGGATATCCCGCACCAGCGGACGCAGCTGGGCTTCAAGGCCGGCGGCCGAGGTGTCTGAACTCATGACAGAAAAGATGACGGCATCAGGGCCCTGCTGGCATCATCGCAGTCATTGCCCCCAGGTTTTGACCGCTTCCGCCGCCCCACCCCCGCAGAGCAGGCTGCCCCGCCGGGGGATGGAACGGCTTGATCTGCTGCTGCTCGCCATTGAGGCTCTCGATCTGCATGGCAGTGAGGCCATGGTGTGGAGCTGCCAGCAGCTGAATTTGGAAGAGGACTTCCCCAACCGGGTGGCACTGTGGAAATCGCGCTGCCGCAATCCACTCCGCCTGGCCAGCCGTCGCGGTGAACTGAGCCTGGGCGAACGCCAGGGCATGGTCACGATGGTGTGCATGCTCGCTGATCGCCTCTATCCGATGCTGCGCCAGCTGCTCTCGAGCGCCGAACCGCCTGAGCTCAACCGCCAACGCTGGGATCTGTTTAAGGAGCGCTACAACGATCTGGTGCGCGCTCGCATGAACGGCCGCCGCGGTGCCATCCGGCAGCTGCTTGACCCCGAGCAAGGCGAGCAACTGCGCCGCGAAATGGTGCTCACACTCGCCTTCTGCGCTGGCCGCGGTGGCGTGCAACGGTTGGAAGCCAGCCTGCTGGACGGCAGCCGATGACGAACTTCTCCTCCCTCGCCGCCCTTGGTGGCCTCAGCGGCACCCAGTACAAGCTGCGCTACGAGCAATCCAGCTGCCGGCTAGAGCTCACGGGGCTGCCGGATGTCACCGCTGCAGGCAGTGACACCGCCCCCAGCCAGCGGCTGGACATCCTCACCAGCTGGGAACTCAACCTGAGCCAGCGCGCCAGCCTGGAGGGCCGCCGCGAGCACCTGGAAGCGCTGGTTCAGGCGGTGCTGCCCTACGTGCGCCTGCTGGTCAGCAACCAGCCGTGCCCCAGCGCCGATGCCGCCGCCGTGGTGAGCCTGGAGCCCCGGGGTGATCTGCACCACCTGGTGCTGCGCAGCAGCCAACCGGATACACCTCCTTTGGAGCTGGATCTGGATCACGCTGAGCTGGCGGATCTCAACCACTGCCTCGATCAGATGCTCGGCGATGCGCGCATGG
>JAYKIT010000126.1:0-3453 GCA_035285765.1 Synechococcus sp.
GACAACGCCGCGATCGGAGAACAGCAACAGCGAGTCGTGGTCATTGCAGCTGATGAAGAGGCGAACGGCCTCCTCCCCCTGGCTGCGGGTGCCGGCCTTGCCGCGGGTGCCGCGGCTGGTGGCCTCAAACTCACTCACCGGCATCCGCTTGAGATAGCCGTTCTCGGTGAGCAACACCACGGAACGCTCGTTGGCGATCAGATCGATGTCATCCAGGCCGCCTTCGAGATCAAGGATTTCGGTGCGGCGTGGTGTGTTGTGGCGTTCCTTGAGCTGGGCCAGCTCGTTTTCGATGATGGCGAGCACCCGCTCCCGCCGGGCCAGGATGTCGTTGTAATCGGTGATCTTGGCCAGCAGATCTTCATGCTCAAGCCGGATCTTGTCGGCTTCGAGCGCTGTGAGCCGGCGCAACTGCATCTGCAGGATGGCGTCGGCCTGGATCTCAGTGAGGCCATGGCCTGCCATCAATTCCTGGCGTGCCGTGGCCGCATCCGCGGCATTGCGGATCAGCTGAATGATGGCGTCGAGATCATTGAGGGCCACCAGCAGGCCCTGCAGGATGTGATCGCGCTCTTCGGCCTTGCGCAGCAGGTAGCGGGTGCGCCGCTCAATGGTTTCAACGCGGAAATCAAGGAACACCTCAAGCATGCGCTTGAGGTTGAGCAGCACTGGCTCCCCCTTCACCAGGGCGAGCATGTAGGCGCTGAAGTTGTTCTGGAGCGGGGTGAGCTTGAACAGGTTGTTCAGCACCACCTGGGGATAGGCATCGCGGCGCAGCTCAATCACGATGCGCATGCCGTCGCGATCGCTCTCATCGCGGATGTCGGCGATACCCTCGAGCTTCTTGTCATTCACCAACTCGGCGATGCGCTCGATCAGCGATGCCTTGTTGGTTTGATACGGCAACTCGGTGATGATCACCGCATCACGGTCGGGGCGACCCTTGGCTTCAATCGTTTCGATCGAGGCCACGCCGCGCATGGTGATGGAACCCCGGCCGCCTTCATAGGTTTCCCGGATCCCCTTGCGGCCCAGGATCTGGCCGCCGGTGGGGAAATCAGGCCCGGGGATGATCTGGCGCAATTCACGCTCATCGATCTCAGGATTGGCGATCAACGCCAACACCCCATCAATCAGCTCACCAAGGTTGTGGGGCGGAATGTTCGTGGCCATGCCCACGGCGATGCCCGCTGAACCATTGAGCAGCAGCTGGGGCACCCGCGCAGGCAGCACGGTGGGTTCCTGCTGGGATCCATCGAAGTTGTCGATGAAATCAACGGTTTCGCTCTCGATGTCCTCCAGCAGGCTGTCGGTGGTGAGGGCCTGCAGGCGCGATTCGGTGTATCGCATGGCGGCCGGTGGATCGTTGTCCACCGAGCCGAAGTTGCCGTGGCCGTCAATCAACGGCGCCCGCATGGAGAAGTCCTGGGCCATCCGCACCAGGGCGTCGTACACGGCGGTGTCGCCATGGGGGTGGTACTTACCAAGCACCTCACCCACCACACGGGCGCATTTGCGGTAGGGGCGCTCAGCGGTGAGCCCCAGCTCGTACATCGCGTAGAGGATGCGCCGGTGCACCGGCTTGAGGCCATCGCGGGCATCGGGCAGGGCCCGACCCACGATCACGCTCATCGCGTACTCCATGTAGGAGCGCGACATCTCATTGCGAAGGTCGGTCTGGATGATCCGCTCGTTGGGGCCGCCGGGGTTTGTGGGTCCGGTGGGATCCGCCATGCCGCTGCCTGCTGCACTGAGCCTCTTTGAGACCCAACATTACTGATGCCTGGGGACCTCGCATGGTCTTTCCCCCCCGCACCCCGGAAGAACTGTTGCAACGCCAGCTGGCAGGCCAGCTGCGCGTGTGCTCTGCCCTGGCTTTTCGTGAACGGGTGGCCGCTGGCGGGCTGGAACAGGCCTACGCCGACACCGACGTGGTGGCCGCAGGCAGCTGTGAATTCACCGACCAGGGGCAGCTGTGGCTCAGCCTCGGGCCAAGCGACCCACCCCTGCGGCTGAAATCGGCTCGGCTCGGCGGGGTCAGCACCAATGGTGGCTTCGGGGCCGCCGAGCTGTGTGTACCGATTGGCGGCCGGGCCAGCGGTGAGCGGCGGCGAGGCGGCGCCCAGGTGCTGGATGCGCTGCTCAATGGCGACACCGTGCCCCTGGAGCTGCGGGGGGAGGGCACGCCCCTGCACCCACGCCGTGAACTGCATGGCGGCATTGCCCTGGCCGATCTCAACCAGGCCCGGCTGCTGCTGAGCCGCGGCATCAGTGAAAACGGGCTGGTGGCGGTCAGCAGCAGCGAAGGGCTACTGGCGAGCCCCTACGGCGGCCTGCTGGGCCCCTTCGGCAATGCCCTGTTCAACTGCAGTGGAGCGCGCAGCATCGGCCTGAGCATGCCGGGCCTGCAGCAATTGGGGCCGGGCTCTGCGGTGTTGGTGGCAGGCGCCATCGGCCATGTGCTGGGCCCGGGCAGTGGGCACCAGCCCCAGACCCGGCGCCAGCCCTCTGGCCATGCCCGAGCACCAGGGGCTTCGGTGGCCCTGAGCGTGGATCTGGCCGGGCTGCAGCGCCAGTGGATCCGGCCCTGCTGGTTTGAAGGCCACGGAGCGGCCTTGCTGGTGGCGGTGGCGGCGCCGGTGCTGCTGCTGGGCGAGCAGCAGGCGGTGCAGGCCGGACAACCCGATAGCGCCCTGGAGGCACCGGTGCTGGATTTCTCGATTCCGCGGCGGATCAAACCCGGCTTCGGCAGTGTCAGCTACGCGGAGCTCCTGGGGGGGCGCATTCAGGTGGATGGGCATCAGCTCACCGCAGCCCCGGCCTGCAGCCTGCAGCTGGGCGACAGCCTCACCACTGAATTGATCAGCCAACTCGAAGATGGCCGCTTTCCCCTGCCGGCCCGGCTCAGCCGCTTGAGCCAGCAGGGCAGGCTTCACCCGCTGGAGGGCTAATCCTTTAACTCAGCCATAAAATCCGGCCAACCACCACCTCGGCCTGATGGAAACCACCCCCGGTACCCCTGCCTCCCCGCAGCCGGAGGAAACCCCCAGCACCGTTGTGGAGACCAGCGCCACCGAAGCGACAGCCAGCGAGCCCGCGGTGGTGACTGACGCGACCAAGCCCGCAACACCCGCGCCTGAGCCCAGCCCCTTCGCCAGCGCAGCGGCTCCAGCGCCTGCTGTTGCCCCTGAAGCACCAAAACCAGCTCCCGAGCCCAGCCCGATCGCCAGCACCGTGAACGTGCCCGCCGATCCCGGCGCCAAAGCCGCGGAAGGTGGCGAATTCCAGCTGCTGCTCGACAAGCTCAGCGGCCTGCTGGGGGACACCGACCTCAATGCCGTGTGGCAACAGAGCCAACGCCCGCTGAAGCTGCTGGGGGTGGCGATGGTGGTGATCGTGGCCCTGCAGCTCACCAGCGCTGTGCTCGACACCCTGGGCGGTATTCCGATGCTG
>JAYKIT010000127.1:0-13002 GCA_035285765.1 Synechococcus sp.
CCCACCAACCAAACGCGGCGACGGGCCCGGCTGACGGCCACGTACACCAACTGCCTCCGAATGGATTCCTCCTGGGGCCAGTGCACATCCGGCGCCACAAACACATCGGTGAAGCTGCTGCCCTGGCTGCGGTGCACGGTGAGCACGGCCGCAGGCCCCACCCGGGCAAAGGAATCCCGCAGCAGAAAAAACTGACGCCAGAGCAGGCGCCGCTCACTGCCGCTGGCCAGCTTGGCGCGACCGCGTAGATCCGCTAGGGCCGCATCCAGGCGGCGGCGACCATCACTGCCCGGCGCCGGAGCCAGACGCAGCTGCAGCTGGGTTTCACCGGCCTCCACCTCCACTTTGAGGGTTTCAATCACCGGCGCCTGGGCCAAGCCGAGATCAGCCAGATCACAGCGATCTGGGGTCACATCCCGCACCAGCAGCTCGCGGTTGGAGCCCAGCACCAGATCGGCATCCTCCCCATTGGCCAGCCCCTCCTGGCAGGCGGGAGCCATCACCGCAGCCCGGGTGATCAACACCTCGCCGGGAAGCACCGGCAGCTGATCGGCCATCTCGCCATGCAACGCCCGGCGGGCGATCGGCACCAACCGGTCCAGCGTGCGGTTGGTGAAACACAGCAGCCGCGCCTGATCGGGATCCAGCCGCTCGCTGCTCAAGCGCAGGGCCGCCTGGGCCTCTGCGATCCACTCTTCGCGGCCCACCACGGCCACCCTCGCCGCGTTCTCATCAATGGGGGGCAGCAGCGGTGGCTGGGTGCTGGGCAACTGGCCCAGCCGCAGGCCGGTCGCCAGGCGCAGCACCGGGCCGCCGTGGCGCACCACCTCCTGCAAATGGCAGGCCACCGCGCGCTGCATGGCAAACACCGGGCTGGTGGGCTCACTCACCGGAGGCAGCTGGGCTGGATCTCCCACAAACACCAGGCGCGTGCCGTAGGGATGGGCGCACTGCAGGGTGATCTCCAGCAGGCGGCTATCGACCATCGAGGCTTCATCCACCAGCACCAGGCTGAGGTGCTCCAGGGCGGTGGCGGTTTGCTCGGTGGGGTCACAGCGCTCCTGCTCCTCCTGCCGGCTCAGCTTGAGCCGCAGCAGGCGATGGATCGTGGAGGGATACCAGGTGGGTCGCAGCCCCTGGCTTTCGAGCTGCTGCCGCAGCACCCCCACCGCCTTGTGGGTGGGGGCGGCCACGGTCCAGCAGAGCCCCGCCGCATCGGAGAGCTCAAGGAAGCGCGCCGAGAGGAAGGTTTTCCCCGTGCCCGCATAACCACTCAGCACAAAGGGGCGGCCATCGCCATCCCCCGCCAGCCAATCGCGGAACGCCTCGAGGGCCTCCTCCTGACCGGCGGTCAACGACAGCGCGGCGGAGTTACCCAGCTCAGGCCACCCCGCCGAACCAGCCGAGCTGCTGGGCCAACTGCAGCGGACTGCCCACCAGGGCCTCACCCAGCAGGGCGATCAGGGGCCCCATCAGGCTGCCCACCAGCACCTCCAGGCGACTGTGGCCCAGGCTGGTTTTCAGCGGCGGCAGCCCCTCAGCCTGGGGCAGCCCATTCACCCGCTCAGCAATGCGGCCGGCGGAGCGGCGCACGCCACTGGCGTCGTACATCACCACAAAGGCGATGGTGGCGGCCAACGCAAACAGGGGGGAATCCAAACCCTGCTCCCAGGCGATCGCCGCGGCGGTGCCAGTCACCAGAGCCGAATGGGAGGAGGGCATGCCGCCGGTTTCAATCAGCACCGCCGGCCGCCAGCGGCGGTGCAGCAGCAGCTCAATGAACAGCTTGGAGAGCTGCGCCAAACCACAGGCGGCGAGCCCCCAGGCCAGCACGGCGTTATCCAGAAAGGCCAGCACGGCTTGACTCATCGGTCGCGGGAGGTGATGTAACGCGCCAGGGCCAGCAACGGCTGGGCCTTCTCAGCCCAGGGACTGAGCACCTCACAGGCTTCGTTCACCAACGCCTCAGCGCGGGCCTTGGATTCCTCCAAGCCCAACAGCTTCGGATAGGTGGTCTTATCAGCGGTGAGGTCCTTGCCCGCGGTTTTACCGAGCACTTCACTGCTGGCGGTGACATCGAGGATGTCGTCGATGATCTGGAAGGCCAGGCCAATGGCGCGCGAGTAGGTGCGCAAGGCCTCGATCAAGGCCTCATCCGCTCCAGCGATCATGGCGCCGGTGAGCACGGAAGCCTGAAGCAGCGCCCCGGTTTTATGCAGGTGGATGTACTCGAGGGTGTCGAGGTCCACCTCCTTGCCCTCGCTGGCGAGGTCCACAATCTGACCACCCACCAGGCCTGGGGCACCGGAGGCGAGCGACAGCTCACCCACCACCTTCAACAGCCGCTCTGGCGGCACCCCCGGGCTGCGCAGGGCCACCATTTCGAACGCCCGGGTGAGCAGGGCATCACCGGCCAGGATGGCTGTGGCCTCGCCATAGACCTTGTGATTGGTGGGGCGACCACGGCGCAGGTCGTCGTCATCCATGGCGGGCAGGTCGTCATGGATCAACGACATCGTGTGGATCATCTCCAGGGCCGTGGCCGTGGGCAGAGCCAGGGAGGGATCGCCACCAGCCAACTCGCAGCTGGCCAGGCAGAGGATCGGCCTGAGGCGCTTGCCACCGGCCAGCAGCGAATAGCGCATGGCCTCCCGCAGCAACTCGGGGCGCTCCGGGCCCAGGGAACCATCGAGGGCCTCTTCCACCTTGCGGCGTCCGGCCTCGAGGTAATCCGCAAAATCGAAGCCGGTGGCAACCGCAGCTGTCATGGCAGGCATCACCGCCTCAAGTGGGGCGATTCTCCCCCAAGGGGGGGCTAAGCCTGAACCTGTTGCAACAGAGTGCGCAGGGCTTCCGGCAGTTCCACCACCAAGGTGGTGGAGGCAAATTCGCTCACTTCAGGGCGGTTCCAGGCCAGTTCGCCATGGATCTGTTCCAGGGTGAACAGCAGCTCAAGGCCGCTCATGGCCCGCAGCTCCTCCAGCGAGGGGCCACCTGGGGAAGGCAGGGCAAAGGCCATCGGCAACCTCCCTCAGCAGCAACAGAACCTAAAGAAAACCTTAATGCGGTTTCAGGGGCTTGTCACAGTCCTGGGCAGGGATCGGGCAAGCCATGGCGGCGGGTCCAGGCCCGCACCGCGTTGAGCAGCAGCATGGTCACCGTCATCGGCCCCACCCCACCGGGCACCGGGGTGAGCGCCCCGGCAATCTCGCCGAGCTCCTCAGCACGCACATCACCGCAGAGCCCCCCTTCCGGTTTGCGATGGATGCCCACATCCACCACCACGGCACCGGGGCGCACATGCTCAGCGCCGATCAAGCCCGGCCGCCCGGCGGCCACCACAAGCACATCCGCCTGACGGGTGACCTCCGCCAGATCGCGGGTGCGCGAGTGGGCCATGGTGACCGTGGCATCGGCTTTCTGCAGCATCAAGGCCATCGGCTGCCCCACCAGGATGCTGCGGCCGATCACCACAGCCTTGGCCCCACGCAGTTCCACCTGCGCCTCCTTGAGCAACGCCATCACCCCGGCGGGGGTGCAACTGCGCGGGCCGGGTTCCGAGCGCACCAAACGCCCCAAATTCAGCGGATGCAACCCATCGGCATCCTTATCGGGGTCGAGAACCTGCAGCAGGGCGCGGTCATCAATGCCGGCGGGCACCGGCAGCTGCACCAGGATTCCATCCACAGCCGGGTCCTGATTCAGTGCCTGCAGCCGGGCCTCAATCTCAGCCTGGGGGGTATTAGCGGACAGATGGGCACCATGGCTGGCCAGTCCCACCCGCGCACAGGCCTTTTCTTTATTGGCCACGTACACGCCACTGGCCGGATCATCCCCCACCCGCAACACCGCCAGCCCTGGGGGCCGGCCCGCCTGGCTGAGGCCATCACGGATTGCAACCGCCAGCTCGCCCTCCAGGCGAGCAGCAAGCGTGCGGCCATCGAGACGCTGGGCGGGCATCACGGATTCGGGAGCTAGCTTCAGTTTGACCACAGGCCTGCTCTTGCCTTCTGCCCCCACCGCCTGGCAACGAACCCTTGGCCAGAGGCTGCAGCGGCGCTGGCGCCTCTGGCTGCGCCATGAACAGCCGCGCCGGGTGAGTGTGCGCTGGCACGTGGGCGAAGCCCTGGTGGTGCTGCTGGCCTGCCTCGTGGTGGGGGTGATCTCAGCCTGGCCCTGGCTGGTGCAACCCTCGCTGCGCCCCGGCCTGCCGGCCCCCTTCGAAATCCGCGCTCCTCGCGATGCCTCGGTGGTGGATTCCGAGGCCCTGGCCCAGCGCCGCTCCCAGCTGGGACCGCGCATCCAGGTGCAGATCACCGATCAGGAAGCCAGCAACCAGCTGCAGGAACGCCTGGGCCGCCTGCTGCAGGAGCTGCTCAACAGCGTGGCCTCCGAAGAGCAGCGCCTGGCACCGATCAGTCTTAATGGGGCAGAAGCCCAGTACATCAGCAGCCTCTCCCCTGCCGCCCAGCAGCAATGGCAACTGGAGGTGGAGCAGGCCCAACGGCGCATGCTGGCCCAGGGGCTGGTGAGCACCCTGGCTGAAAGTCAACTGCGCCAGGCGGCATGGCTACAGCTTCACACCATGGCCGAACCCGGCCGCAGCCTCGGCGCCAAGCTGATCAGCCGTTCGCTGCAGGGCAGCACCAACCTGCGCACCGATAACGGGCTCACCCAGCTGTTACTCAACGATCTGATCCGCCAAGACGGCCTACCGAAGATCGAGGTGAAGGCTGGGGAAGTGATCACCGTGCGCGGTGAACTGATCAGCCAGCGCGCCTACGACGTGCTCGACAGTTTTGGCCTGATCAGCCGCAGTCCGGCGGTGGGGCTGTTTCTGGTGCGCTGGATCGAAGCCAGTGCCGGCGCTGGGCTGATGCTGTTGATCTGTCGGCGCTGGAAGCCCGATCTCAACGTGCCACAGGCGTTGCTGCTGCTGGGCACCCTGGCAACGGTGCAGGGCTGCAAGCTCTGGTTTGGGCCCTCGGTGAGTGCCCTGGCCCTGCTGGTGCCCCCGAGCTTGTTGCTGGCCGAGGGGCTCGGCGCCCCCTGCGGCCTCAGCTGGCTCGCCCTGGCCACACTGCTCTGGCCAGTGCCGCTCAACAACATCGGCACCGCCCGGCTGCTGGTGGCCGCTGGCGTGGCGGTGGTGGGGGTGCTGCTGGCCTGGCGCCAGCGCTCCCGCGCCGAGATGCTGCAAAGCGCGGTGTTGCTCACCGTGGCGGCTTTGCTGTTTGAGGCGGCCCTGATTCAGGTGATGGGCGGCGCCGTGGGCGGTGAACTGCTCAGCGAAGGGATGCTGATGGGGGGCCTGCTGCTGCTGGGCCTGCTGCTGGCCCCAATGGTGGAAAAGATGTTCGGCATGATCACCCGCTCGCGCCTGCTGGAGCTCTGTGATCTGCAACGGCCGCTGCTGCGGCGCCTGGCCTCGGAGGCACCGGGCACCTTTGAGCACACGCTGATGATCTGCGGCCTGGCGGAGGCCGGGGCCAGGGCGATTGGCGGCGATGTGGACCTGGTGCGCACCGGTGCGCTTTACCACGATGTGGGCAAACTGCATGCGCCGCAGTGGTTCATCGAGAACCAGAGCGGAGACAACCCCCACGATCACCTCGATGATCCCTGGCGCAGCGCCGAGATCCTGCAGGCCCATGTGGATGAGGGCCTCAAGATGGCCCGCCGCTATGGCCTGCCGGCCCCAATCGCGGATTTCATCCCCGAGCACCAAGGCACCCTGCGCATGGGGTACTTCCTGCACCGGGCGCGGGAACTGAGCCCCAACACCAGCGATCGGCCTTTCCGCTACCGCGGACCCAGGCCCCAATCCAAGGAAACCGCCGTGCTGATGCTCGCCGATGGCTGCGAAGCCGCATTGCGCTCGATGCCGCCTGAAACCAGTGAAGAGCAAGCGTGCGACAGCGTGCGCCGCATCATCCATGCCCGCCGCTTCGATGGCCAGCTCGATGACAGCGGCCTAGGGCCCGGCGAGATTGAACTGCTGGTGCGGGCCTTCGTGCAGGTGTGGCGGCGCATGCGCCACCGCCGCATTCCCTATCCGATTCCCGCCCGCAAGGCGTTCAGCGCCTGAATCAATCGTTCCTTAGCCCTTCACCGCATCACCGCTGGCGCTGGGCATGATGAAGCGCTGCAGAAACACAAACAGGCCCAACACCGGCAGGATCGACACCACCGCTCCGGCGGCCACCAGGCGCCAGTCGAGCGAAAAGGAGCTCGAGAGCTGCTGCAACCCCAAGGGCAACGTGTAGAGCTGGGGATCATCAAGGATCACCAAAGGCCAGAGGAAATCGCTCCAGGTGCCGATGAACACAAACATTGCCAGGGTGATCAGATCAGCGCGGGCCGCGGGAATCAACACGTTCCACCACTCCCCCAGCGGGCTGCAGCCATCCATGCGGGCCGCCTCCTCCAGCTCACGCGGCACCGCCAGAAAACTCTGACGCAACAGGTAAATCCCGAAGGCGGTGGCCGCATTGGGCAGGATCAGGGCCATCAGCGTGTTGCGCAGCCCCAGCTGCACCATCAGCAGATACAGGGGGATCATCACCACCTGAAACGGAATCAAGATGGTGGCCACCACCACGGCCAGCACCAGGCCGCGGCCACGAAAGCGCATGCGGGCCAGCGGGAATGCCGCCAGCGAGCAGAACAGCAGGTTGGCCACCACGCTGAAGGCACTCACCACCGTGCTGTTGAGCAGGTAGCGCCCCATGGGGCTCTGGCTGAACAAGGTGCCGTAGGCCTGCAGGCTCGGCTGAGCCGGCAGCAGCGATGGCGGCGAGAGGAAGATGTCTTCCGCAGGCCCTTTGAGCGAGGTGCTGAGCAGCCACAGCAGCGGAATCAGCACCAGCAGGGCCACGAGCAGCAGCAGGGTCAGCTGCAGCAGCAGCGACCAGAGCGGCAGGCGGCGCTGATTCACAGGGCCGGCGCTTCCAGGGGCTCAGGGCTGGTGGGTAGCGGCATCTGCTGGGGGTGCAGCGGTGGGTGCTTCTGGCCGCTCACCAAGCGGTTCAGGGCATTCACAAAGGCCTGGGCTGCGGCCACCACGATGTCGGTGTCGGCTGCATGGCCCGAATAAAGCCGGCCGTCCTGACGCAGCCGGATCGTGACCTCACCCATGGCATCAATGCCTTCGGTCACCGATTTCACGCTGAACTCCACCAGATCGTTCGGCACCATCACCAAGCGATTGAGGGCCTGACAGACCGCGTCCACGGGGCCGGTGCCAATGGCGGCCTGGGAGCACTCCTCACCATCGGCTGTGCGCAGGGTCACCGTGGCGGTAGGGCGCAGTGCACTGCCACAGCTCACCTGCACGCCACTGAGTTGGTAATAGGCCTCAGATTGCTGCTTGTGATCACTCACGATCGCTTCGAGATCCCGGTCGGTGATCTCCCGTTTGCGATCGGCCAGCTCCTTGAAGCGGGCAAACGCATCATTGAGATCCTCACCATCGAGGTGGTAGCCAAGTTCCTCCAGGCGTGAGCGCACGGCGCTGCGGCCGCTGAGCTTGCCAAGGCTGATGCGGTTGTCGTTCAACCCGATGGTGCGGGCATCGATGATTTCGTAGGTGAGGCGATTTTTCAGCACGCCGTCTTGATGGATGCCCGATTCATGGGCAAAGGCGTTGGCACCAACAATCGCCTTGTTGGGCTGCACCGCCATCCCGGTGAGATTCGACACCAGCCGGGAGGTTTTGTAGATCTCCTCGGTGCGAATGCCGGTGAGCGGCTCGCTGCTGTCGGCGCTACGACCAAGGAAAGGACCGAAATAGCTGCGCCGCACGTGCAACGCCATCACCAACTCCTCAAGGGAGGCATTGCCAGCGCGCTCGCCGATGCCATTGATGGTGCATTCGAGCTGGCGGGCTCCGTTCTTCACCGCCTCAAGGAAGTTGGCGACCGCCAGGCCGAGATCGTTGTGACCGTGCACGGAGATCACCGCCTGAGCGATGTTGGGCACCTTGGCGTTGATGTCCGCAATCAGCGAACCAAATTCACCGGGGGTGGTGTACCCCACGGTGTCGGGAATGTTGATCGTGGTGGCACCCGCGGCGATGGCCGCCTCGATCACCTGATGCATGAACTCCGGATCGCTGCGCCCGGCGTCTTCACAGGAGAACTCCACGTCGTCCACGAGGGAGCGGGCATAGGCCACCATCTCCGGCACGATCTCCAGCACCTCGGCGCGGCTCTTGCGCAGCTTGTGCTCCAGGTGGATGTCGCTGGTGGCCAGGAAGGTGTGGATGCGCTTGTGGGCCGCGGGGGCCACGGCATCAGCGCAGGCCTTGATGTCGCCCTTGGTGGCGCGGGCCAAGCCACAGATCACTGGCCCATCGGGGCTGCCCACGGTGGCGGCGATGCGCTGCACCGCCTCGAAATCACCCGGACTTGCGAAGGGGAAACCCGCTTCGATGATGTCAACCCTGAGGCGCGCCAGCTGCTGGGCGATCGCCAGCTTCTCGTCCAGGTTGAGGCTGGCCCCAGGCGATTGTTCCCCGTCTCTGAGGGTGGTGTCGAAAATCAACACCCGACCCGGGTCGCGTGCCATACCCCTTATGCGGACTGACTATGAGTTAGTTTCATTCTAAGCCCTGTGGCCGCTTCGCAAGAAAACAGCCGTACAGTGCCACGATCGACGGGGATCCATGGTCGCTGGTGCTCTGGCTTTTGTGCTGCACGGCCACCTTCCCTACGTTCGCAGCCGCGATGCCGGCTCACTGGAGGAAGACTGGTACTTCCAGGCGCTGATCGAAAGCTACTTACCGCTGCTGGAATCGCTGCAGCGCTGCGCTGATCAAGGCGGTGAGCCGCGGCTCACCATGAGCCTCTCGCCCACGCTGCTCTCGCTGCTGGTGGACCCAGTGCTGCAGGAGCGCTTTGAGCCCTGGGTGGAGCAGCGCTGTGGGCTGTTGGAACGCTGCAGCGCGGAGGAGGAACCGGCCGCCCAGCACCTGCATCAGCACTTCCAACGCCAGCTGAAGGCCTTTCGGGGGCTGAATGGCCAGGTGCAACTCGGCTTCCAGCGGCTGCAGCAGGCGGGCATCCTCGACCTGATCACCTGCAGCGCCACCCACGGCTACCTGCCCTTGCTGCGGGATCCAATCGAAGCGGTGCAGGGGCAGCTGCGCACAGCTGTTCGCGAGCACGAACGCGTGTTGGGGGTGGCCCCCCAAGGCATCTGGTTACCGGAATGCGCCTTCTACGAGGGCCTCGATCAGCAGCTGGCCAAGGTGGGCCTGCGCTATGCGGTGCTTGATGCCCACGGGCTGCTGCATGGCCTGCCCCGCCCCCGCTACGGCGTCTACGCGCCGATCTGCTCATCGGCATCGGTGGCCTTTTTTGGCCGCGACAGCGAAGCCACCCTGCCGGTGTGGTCGGCCAGCGACGGCTACCCAGGCCGCGGCGCCTACCGCGAATTCCACCGCGACATTGGCTGGGAGCTGGGCGAAGAGGAGCTCAAAGCCGCCGGCATTCTCAGCAGCCGGCCCCTGGGCCTGAAGCTACGCCGGGTCAGCGGTGGTGACTGTCCCCTGAGCGAGAAGCTGCCCTACGACCCCCAGGAAGCCAGCCGCACCGCCCAGAGCGATGCGGGTTCCTACGTGGCCGAGCGGCTGCGCCAGCTCCAGGAACTCACGGCCGTGATGGATCGGCCGCCGCTGGTGGTGGCCCCTTTTGATGCCGAATTGTTCGGCCATTGGTGGTTCGAGGGACCGCAGTTCCTCGAGCAGGTGTTCCTGCAGGGCCAAGCCGCAGGCCTGGGCTTCAGCACCCTGCGCCAGAACCTGGCAAGCCAGCCGCAACTGCAGGTGTGTCGCCCCTCCCCCTCCAGCTGGGGCCAAGGGGGCTATCACGCCTATTGGCTCAGTGACAGCAATGCCTGGGTGGTGCCCGACTGGCACCGGGCCAGCCTGGCCATGAAGCAGGCGGTGCAAGAGCATCAACGCCGCACGCCACAGCAGCAGCGGCTGCTGCAGCAAGCCGCACGCGAGCTGCTGCTGGCGCAATCCTCCGATTGGAGCTTCATCCTGCGGGCCGGCACCACCACCGAACTGGCCCGAGACCGCATCCGTCGCCACCTGGGCCGCTTCTGGCGGCTGCTCGAAGGTCTCAAACCAGGCAGCCAGGTGGACAGCCGCTGGCTGCAGGCCCTGGAGGCCGAGGATTTCCTCTTCCCCAGCATCAACCCCGACGATTGGCAACTCTGAGCCCTCTGCTGCAACGCCAGCGCCTCGCCGAAGCCCTTGCACCGCAAGAGCATTTCAGCTCGGTTCTGCACCGCGGCAGCCAGCTGGAGGTGCTGCAACTCAATCTCGGCCGGCTCTGCAACATGCGCTGCAGCCACTGCCATGTGGATGCGGGCCCCGATCAGGGCCACACCCAAATGGGGGAGGCGGTGGTGCAGCACTGCCTCGCTGCGATGGAACGCTTGCAACCCGCCGTGGTAGACCTCACCGGCGGAGCACCGGAACTGCATCGCAGCTTCCGCCAGCTGGTGCAACGAGCCCGCCAACTCGGCTGCCGCGTGATCGACCGCTGCAATCTCACCGTGTTGCTGCTGCCGGCCCTCAGTGATCTGGCTGCCTTCCTGGCCGAGCATCAAGTGGAGATCGTGGCCAGCCTGCCGGGGCCTGAAGCCCTGCGCACCGATCAACAGCGGGGCGACGGCACCTTTGAGGCCTCCCTGGAAGCCCTGCGTCGCCTCAACGCCCTCGGCTATGGCCAGGAGGGCAGTGGCCTACAGCTCACCTTGATGAGCAATCCCGAGGGGGAAGCGCTCCAGCAGCTCACCCCCTGCGACACCGTGCAATGGCGCCAGACCCTGGCCCAGCACGGGGTGGTGTTCAACACACTGATTGGCCTCAACAACATGCCGATCGCCCGCTTCCTCGATGCGCTCGAGCAGCAGCAGCGCACCGAGAGCTACCTGCAACAACTGCAGGGGGCCTTCAATCCCTGCAGCCTGGCGGGGTTGATGTGCCGCAGCACCCTTTCGGTGAGTGCCGATGGCGCGCTGTTCGACTGCGATTTCAACCAGATGCTCGAGCTGCCGCTGGATCTGGAGCTGGCCAGCGTGACCACCAGCGACCTGGCCTCCCGCGCGATCCTCACGGGCAACCACTGCTACGGCTGCACCGCCGGCCAGGGCAGCAGCTGCAGTGGCGCCACAGCCAGTTCCAGCTAATCGGGCCTGCAATCACTCCTTCGGGGGATGTGGCCCCAGGGCCAAGGCGGTGATGCTGAGAACACGGTTTTCCAGGCAAAGCCATGAGCACCAGCTTTTATCCCAACCCGCAAAGCAGCCGCCGCGGCAAAGCGGCCATCACCTTCTTTGTCAAACCCGATGCCAAGGCCGCCATCCGCGCCGCCCTGGCCGATGGCGGCTATGGCACGAGCTATCAGGAGGGCATCGTCAACCTGCTCAATGAACTGCTCAGCCAGCAGCACCGCGAGCCCTTGCTTTAGGGGCGATAGCGGCTGCGCTCCCAGCGCTGCAGTTTTTGATCAGCGCCGTACACCACGCTGAGCCGTTCAAACAGATGGGGCGCCACCAGGCAACCCACCTCCAGCCGGAAGGCTCCACTGGGCAGCTGCTCAGGGATCGAGCAGATCAAGCCATCACTGAACCCCGGCGTGAGGCCATGGCAGGCAAAGGCACTGGCTGCAAACGGCTCCACGCCAACAGCACAGGTGGGCTCACCGGTTTCACCCGGCCGCAACAGTTGCTGCTCCCCATGCCACCCCTGCAGAGACTGCAACAGCGCCTCGCTGTTCTGAACTCCATCGCGCAGCGGTTCAGGTGGCTGGCTGCGGTGGCAGCGGAAGGCCACCACGCTCACCGCATCCAGCTGCCAACGGCTGACCGCCGGTAACGGCTCGTTGCTGCTGAGTTCAGTCCAGATCAACACCAACATCGAGCGGGCACGCCCGTGGCAGAAGTTGAACTCGTGGGCAAAGCGCTTGGCCGCCGGCAGGATCTGCAGGCTCGACTGCCCCCCAACGCCATCGAACTGCCAGAAGTGATCGCTCTGGTTGTACACCGCTCGCGCAATGGGATGACGGGCCTTGCCCCCAGGGGCGTACTTGAGTCCATGGCCTTCCCACAGGCCGGTGTCGTCATCAAAGAAACGGATGTCGTAGCAGGTGTCTTCAATCACCTGGGTGGGATGGCTCAGATCCAGGGCAGCTGCGGTGCCGCGTTCGTACCAGAGGCTGCGCCCCTGCCAGCAGCCATCAAAATTGCCTCGGTACAGATCCCACTGACGCGCAACAGCAGCCACTCACCGTTCCAGCCCGGCCCTCTCAGCGTGTCAACCGAGCACGCCAACAACATCAATGGCAACGCGAGCTGTCACGCTCCGTGATGCCGGCCGCCCCGCACCAGCAACCACAGCAGCCACACCACCACCAGCACCGTGACCACCACATAGGGCAGGAAGAACACATCCGCCGCTGCACTGAAGGCCACATCCGCCACTCGGACCAGCTGCAGCACCACATACACAGTGCCGATCACCCACAACGTGATCAACACAATGGCGATGAAGCGCTCCCAGAATGAGAAACGACTCCAGGCGCGTGCGATGGCCTGCTTCATAACGATCAAAGGAATGCTGGCAAGCTAAAAACAGCGCGCCTGCGCCACCTCCAGAGCACTGGAAGGCTTCAGGCTCACGGAGGATGTGGGCACTGCCGCGCCAGCCATGCACCAGCCGCCTCCACTGACCCGCATCAGTGCATCGCTCTTCAGCGCAGTGGCCGCCGAGGCTCGCGCATCCACACGGCTGCGCAAAAACCACAATTTCCACCAAAGCAGCGATCTGGTTCAGCGTTTTCTCAACGTGCTGCAGCCAGGCACCTATGTGCGCCCCCATCGCCACCTGAGGGAACCGAGCGGCAGCGGCTTCGAGTGTTTTTTGGTGTTGCAGGGGGCCATTGGGCTGTTGCTGCTCAATGAGCAGGGGGCTGTGCTGCAGCAGGAACG
>JAYKIT010000128.1:0-8583 GCA_035285765.1 Synechococcus sp.
TGGGTCGTTGTGCCATCTGTGATATCCCCCGGGCTTGGGGTTTTAGAGGCCGTAAAGCCTGTGGCTTGGCTGTGGGCAGAGGTCTCCGTAGCGCCCCTTACGGCAGCTCTACTTCTGCTGGGATCGCTTTGCGCAGTGTCCTGTTTAGGGGTGTCTGGAGGGTGGAATTTCTAAATTTCATTTGCCCCATTGCACCTCTGTCAATGTCGAGGATGATTGTCCGCTTGGCTTTGGCATCGTTTGTGTTTCTTGGCTGCATGCCTGTGCATGCGCAGCTTGAGAACAGTTTGAGTTCAGAGAGCTTCAGTGAAGCTGAAGTGGTGGTTGATGCCGATGGATCGGTGAGTGCGGAAGCGGTTGAGATTGAGGCAGGTTCGCAGCAGTGAATGGCTGATATCTTGTTGCAATGAGCTCTTTGGGCGGCGCCCAAAGAGCTTTTTTATGCTGCTGCTGCTGCCGGCGATAAGCTTGGGGTTGATGAGATTAAGACATTGGGCCAGGCGGGTCGGCGCGATTGGTCTTGGGGATTTTGTTTGTTCAGTCTGAATGCTCTGGCTTTCATTCTGCTTGTAGTTCCAGCGAGAGCTCAGGCGCCCGAGCCGCCTGGTGATCCAGTGATTGGGCGGAAGGTGGCCAAGCGCTTAAGGCTGCTGTTGGCCGATGCTGAGGATTTCCGTGACCAGAAGAATTGGGAGCGCTATTGCCAGGCTTGCGCCATGATTGGTAGCGATATCAATCTGAATCGGAATCATCTTGGGGCAGCAGAACCTGAGATGAACTGGGAGGGTTTGCAAGAGAAAGCGCAGCGCATGTTTGCGTTCTGCTTTTTGCAATAACGGCCTGGCTCCAGCTTCCAGTTTGGGCCGGCAGGGCGTTGTGATGCATTGATCACAAAACTTTAATCAAAAACATGGCCGGGTGGCCTGGATTGTGCGGCTGGTGGTCTTAGAAAGGCTCCGACATCCGGTTCTACGCACGATGCTTTTCGAGCTGCTCGCTTCGGCAACATCGCCCCGCGGCCCTCAGGTGATCCTGCCTGCTCTGATGATTGCTGGCCTGCTGTTTGCCGCGTCGCAGGCGTTTGTGCCCAAGCCTGATTCCAAGAACTGAGCTCGAATCCGCTCCAATGGGGCTGAGTTCTCCGGTTGGGGGGGCGCTGGTGCCGCTGTTGGTGGGCGTGATTGCCTTCTCTTCAGGGGTGCAGGCGGGGCCGTCTCGCCATGACCAGTGCCTCAAGGCACGGGATTATGCCGGCTGTATGGCTTACCCCTCAGCTCGCAGCGCTGCTGAGCTGGCACCTGCTGGGGTGGGCAGGGCTGATCTGCCCATCTTGAAAGCCGAGTTGCGGCGCTACCAGCAGGCGGTTCAGCAGGGCAGTCGCCCCAATCGTTTTGTGGGCACGATTTACCACTGTGGTGTGCTGAAGCGAGCGTTGCAGCAGTACAACGCCGCGGTTCCAGCCCCATACCAACTCAGCTACAGCGGGGCCTACGAGAGCGCTGTGTTTGGCGAGGTGGAAACCTGCCAACCCCAAACCGCCCAGATTCGTCAGCTGATTGAACGCTTGCAGCCTCGCCCTTGAGCCGTGGCTGCCAGAGGATGGTGACCGGCGTTGCCCACACAAGCGGGGGATGGTGGAGTCGAGTTTCGCAGCGCAATGCCGCAGTCAGGGGCTTGGCGAGCCTGAGCAGGACTGGCTTGAGCGTCAGTTGGAGTTGGCGGGCTATGGAGCGGAACAGTGCCGTTTGCTCAGGGTGGTTGCTGCCAGTAGCCGTGCACTGGCCATTGAGCGCTATCTGAGTGAGCAGTTGCACTGGCGCGCGCCGCAGGAGCTGGCCGGGTGTTCAGCCCCTGAGCTGCTGCAGGGCTGTGTGGATTGGCCGCGGTTGTGGGAGCGCTTGGAAGCCGCGGCTGGGCTGCTCTGTGTGCCGGGGCCTGCGCCTCAGCACGGATCAAGGCCTTGGTTTGCGCTGCTCGCGTCTGCTCCTGCGGTGCAGGTTTTGCCAGCGCCTGGGCTGGGCGGGCTGCCGGATCTGTTGGAGGAAGCTGCCGAGCAGCTGCCGCTCACGGACGCTGAGCAGCAACGCTTTGATGGCCTCGGCTATCCCAAGGCGGATTACGCCATCTCAGAGGAGGAATGGCGGAAGTTTGAAGCCATGCGCCGCTCCCTGGGCAGCAGCTGAGCGTGGCCGTGATCTTTAGGCTGCCCATTCCAGAGGGCTGGCTGTTGTGACCACTGCCGATCCGCCCCCGGTGAGAGAGTCTGCGCCTCAGGAGCAGCCCCGCAGCTTTGAGCTGCGCAGCCAGCGCGAGCTGCTCTTGCAGGTGATGCTCTCGCAGGCCAGCCAAGTCCTCAGGCAGCAGCGCCATGGAGCGTGATCTGATCGTTCATGCACGCCTGTTGATCCCTGCTGCTGAGTTGCAGTGGCGCTTCTGCCGCGCATCAGGCCCTGGGGGGCAGAACGTGAACAAGCTGGAAACGGCGGTGGAACTGCTGTTCAACATTCAGCAATCGGCCGTGTTGGGGGACTTCCGCCGCCAGCGCCTGTTGGAACGCCTGGGGCCTCGGCTGGTGCAGGGTTGTTTGCGGGTGGCGGTGGCTGAGCACCGCTCCCAGTGGCAGAACCGTCAGTTGGCGATGCAGCGGTTGGCTGAACTGTTGCGTGAGGGGTTGCAGCCGCCGCCTCGGCAGCGACGTGCCACCAAACCCACACGGGGGGCTACCCGTCGCCGCCTGGAGAGCAAGAAGCAGCGCGGCCAGGTGAAGCAGCAGCGCCAGCGGCGCCCATCCCTGGATGACTAAACGCTTGGCTTAAGGCTGTTGCAGGCTGCGGCGTTCGATGATCCTGGCCAGCTCCAGGAAGTACCCCGCGGTGCACCAACGGCCATGGCTGCGCGTGCGGTTCTCAAGATCCGAGCGAATTTCAGCCGTTTCGGCCATCAGTAAATCCAGATCGTTGGCACCGAGCTCGTAGAGATCCTGCAGTTCCAGTTCGTATCCCAGGAGATGGCTTTTGAACCATTTGCGCTGCCGCTCCTGCTGTGGGATGTCGTTGGTCATGGCAGTCACCAGCGCAGCATGCGGATCCAGAGAGTGAACAACACGGCCACCGGAGTGATGGCCACCGCTAGGAGCACCAGCACAAACTGAAGTTCCTCACTCACCGCTTCGGGCCCGTTGCACGGCCAGACCAGCTTCAGCGGCACTGATCGCGGCAATCACCAGCAAGCCGATCAGGGCGGCCAGCTGATTCTGCTGGTCCGCCATCGGATCAAAGGGATCACCCACCGCCAGCAGTGAACTACCAAAGGCAAACCAGAGCGTTGCCGCTGCAGAGGTCAGCCAGTAGGCCCGCCAGCGGCGCTGATAGAGGTAGCCGCTGCCAAGCCCAGGAATCAGGTTGAGCACCACCGCCACCCAGCCGGATGAGGCGGCCAGGATCTGCTCCCGGCTGGGCTGATCCTTGCTGCTCACTGGAATTCAGGCCTGTTGCAGCGAGGGTAGCCTGAGCTGCAATGGGGCTTGGTGAACGCGATGGGCCTGCACCTGTTGCGGATCAGTGCCGGGTTGTTGCTGCTCCCGGCAGCAGTTTGGGCGCAACCGATGTCGCGCTCAGAAGCGGCGATGTTCGCCTGCATCGTGGGCACAGTGGAAACCGCTGGCGCGAAGGAGCAGTTCATCGACGCCGAAACGGTGCTCGACCATTGCACCTGCCGTGGGGTGCGCGATGCCCACACCGCCGAGTTGATTGAGCGTTGCCCCGATGTGGTGCGGTTGCCCCGTGATGAGGTGGCGCGCCCATGGCGCTGAAGTCGCCCTGGCGGGCTAATGCGCTGGCGCTCACCGGCTCGCTGCTGCTGTCGTTGCTGGCGGCTGAATTGTTGTTGCGGCTGCTGCGGCTTGGTTACAACCATGCGCCGCTCAACCCCAGCGCCAGCCGCCATCACGAACACCCCGCCAATTTCAGCTTCAAGGCCTATTCGCTGCAGAACGAATGGGATGAGTTCCCGATCCGCACCGATCGCTTCGGCAACCGTTCCCTCCAGGGCCTTTGCCGCTTATCGACCTCTCGCCCCCAGCGCCATCTGCTGGTGTTGGGGGATTCCTTTATCGAAGGCTTCCAGGTGCGCGATGCCGAATCCATCACCGGCATCCTGCAGCAGCGCCTCTGCCCTGAAGGCATCGAGGTGCACAACCTCGGCGTGAGCAGTTATTCGCCGCTGCTCTCCCAGATTCAGCTGCGGGAGTATCTGCGCGCCCATCCCGCTGCTGCTGGGCTATTGCAGGGCGGCACGGTGCTGCATGTGCTGTACGACAACGACCATGCGGGGGATCAGGAGTACGGCGCCCAGCTGCAGCGCAATGCCTCCGGCGAGCCGGTGGTGCCTGCCGCTCAAGAGCTTTCTCCCTTGGCCCAGCTGGCGCGGGTGTCGTACCTGGCCAGGTTGTTGCGCCGCGCCCAGCTCACCTCCGCTGAATTGGCTCGTCAGGGCCGCCAGCCGCCCTTGCAGCAGCCAGGGCCGTTGGCTCCAGCCGCTGAATGTGCGGTGCCAGAGGAGCAATGGCACGTGACTGAGGCTGCGCTGCGGGCGATCCGCGATCAGGTGCAGGCCGCTGGTGGCCGCTACGTGCTGAGCGCCATCCCCACCGATCCGCGCAAGGGGCCCACCTTGATGCCCTGTTATCCCCTGCTAGCTGAGCGCCTGGGGGTGCCCTATCTGCCGGTGGCCGCTCCCCTGCTGGCCCAGCCGCAGCGCTACTACTTCCGCCACGACATCCACCTCAATCCAGCCGGTAACCGTGTGGTGGCCGATCAGCTGTTCAACGGGTTGGCGCCCCAACGATGATGGGAGCCAGCCCAATGCCCCACTCCGTGCCCGCACCTCGCCCGGCAGCCCGCCAGGCCAAGCGCCGCCGGCCACGGCGGCGCCCCAACCCCTGGAATCCGCTACCGCCGCTGCTGGTGGGCCTCTGCTTTGGTTTGGCCTATGCCGCAACTGGGCGCCTGCTGGAGGGCCGTCTCAGCGGCTTAGTGAAGCTGGGTCACCGTTTTGAAATGAAGGCGGTTCCGGGCACCACGTTAGAGAGCCTGCGCATGCGCTACGGCGCTGCGGCGGTGGATCTGTTGGCCCCGGCGCCGCAACAGCCGGCCCCCCCCCCGCCTCCGGCCGTGCCATCAGCCAAGCCGATCACCACGGCCGCCGCTGAGGCCAACAGCCCGGCGGAGGTGCCGTTCCTGGAGTTGCCTTTGCCGGATCCTTTGGAGGGGTTGCCACCACTGCCGCCCAGCTCACAGCTGCCGGCCCCATCTGCCACAGTCGGTGCACCGCCCCCGCTTCGGCGATGAGCAGCCCCGAAACCCTCGTGCAGGCCGCGCTCCAGCGGCTGGCCGCCCGCCTTGGCAGCAGCGCCATGGACGCGGCCGCCCAGTTGAGCCTGCTGGCGCAGGATGCGCCGCAGCGGCTGCAGCAGGAGCTGGAGCTGTTCTGGGAGGAGGTGCAGCAGGAAGCCCAGCGCATGGATCAGCAGCAGCAGAACGGCACGGCCGCCGCAGCGGCGCCAGCCCCTGTTGACCTGCAGCAGCAGCTCGATGATCTGCGCGCCCAGGTGGCCAGCTTCAGTCGACGCCTGGAGGAGCGGGGTTGATGTACGCCCTGTTGCGCTCGCTGCGCATCTGGCGTGCGGTGCTGGTGCTGTTGGCCCGGCTTTGGTGGGATGCGCGCCCCTGGACCTATCCAGGTGGTGTGACCCCAGAGCGAAAGGAACGGCGCCAGCGGCAATTGGCCCGTTGGTTGGTGCGCGAGCTGCTGGCGTTGGGGTCGGCTTTCATCAAGTTGGGGCAGTTGCTCTCGGCGCGGCCTGATCTGCTGCCTGCCAGCTGGGTGGAGCAGTTGGCCCAGCTGCAGGACAAGGTGCCTGCGGTGCCCTTTGCCCAGGCTGAGGCGCTGCTGGAAACGGAGCTGGGGCCCCGCTGTCAGGAGGTGGTGGAGATCGATCCGGTGCCACTGGGGTCCGCCAGCCTGGCTCAGGTGCATCGCGCCCAGCTGCGCAGTGGTCGTGATGTGGTGCTGAAGCTGCAGCGTCCTGGTTTGGAACGGCTGTTCCGGCTTGATCTGCAGGTGCTTGAGCAGGTGGCTGCAGTGTTGCAGCGCCATCCCAGCTGGGGCCGGGGGCGCGACTGGGTGGCGATGGCGCGGGAATGCCGGCGCGTGTTGCTGCGGGAGTTGGATTTTCGGCTGGAAGCGGAACATGCGGCCCGCTTCCGCCAGCAGTTCCTTGATGATCCTGAGATTCGCATTCCAGCGGTGGTGTGGGAACTCACCAGCCGGCGGGTGCTCTGCCTCGATTACCTGCCCGGGATCAAGATCAACGACCGCGAAGCCTTGATCGCCAACGGCATCGATCCGGCTGCTGTGGCCGAGAAAGGTGCCGCCAGTTATCTGCAGCAGTTGGTGCGTTTCGGCTTTTTCCATGCCGATCCCCACCCCGGCAATCTCGCTGTTGCGGCCGATGGCGCGCTCATCTACTACGACTTCGGGATGATGGGCCAGCTGTCATCGCGTTTGCGGAGCCGTTTTGGCGCGATGGTGACCGCCGCTGCCGCCCGCGATGCCACGGCGCTGGTGCAAGAGCTGCAGGCGGCTGGAGTGATTAGTCCGGCCATTGATCCTGGGCCTGTGCGGCGCCTGGTGCGGGTGATGCTGAACGAGGCGCTCACGCCACCATTTCCGAGCAATGTGCTGGAACGCCTCTCCGGTGATCTCTATGCCCTGGTGTATGGCCAGCCCTTCCAGTTGCCGGTGGAGCTGATCTTTGTGATGCGTGCCCTCTCCACCTTTGAAGGGGTGGGTCGTTCCCTCGATCCCGGCTTTAGTTTGGTGGCGATTGCCAAGCCCAAGCTTCTGCCCCTGATGACCTCCAGCGGTGCCGGTCCCAACGATCTGTTCAATGAACTCGGCCGCCAGGTGGGTGCCATCAGCAGCCGGGCTGTTGGGCTGCCGCGGCGTTTGGATGAAAGCCTTGAACGGCTTGAACAGGGGGATCTGCAGCTGCAGATTCGGCTTGGTGAATCCGATCGCCAGTTCCGCCGGATGGCCACCGCGCAGCAATCAATCGGCCAATCCGTGTTGCTGGGGGCCCTGGCGTTGTCGGCCGCATTGCTTGGGGCCAGCAGCCGTCCGGCCTGGGCGGTGCTGCCTTTGGCTGCCGGTGTGCCGGTGGGCTTGGGTTGGCTGAAGCTGCAGCTCAAGTTGCAGCGAGATGCACGCCTCGAGCAGTTGCCCGGTCAGCAGCGCTGAACTGCAGTTGGATTCAAATGTTGATGCCTGAGCGGGGCAGCGCATCCATCCTTGGGCAGGCGCTGTTCATCACCTCCCGGGCTTCTTCACGCGCGTCAGAACTGAAATCACGGCTGTTCTGGTGGATCTGCTGCCAGGCCTGGCCGTCGTTTTTCCATTTGGCGGTGTAATCCACGCAATCGCCATACACCCTCCAGGTCGCTGAGCGAGGTCCTCCTGGGGTGCCTGGGATGTAGCGCTGACCCACCGTGCGGCAGGTTTTGATCGTGCCCACCTTGCTGCACTGTTGGTAGCCCCGCGTCCAGTACCCCGCGGTGGGTTTCTGCATGTAGTGGTAGGTGTAGGTCCAGGTGATGTATCGCCCATAGCTGCCTTTGTTGCGCACAGCAGCAATGGTGGCTGGGTTGAAATAACTCACCGTGCCGTCCTGGCGCTGATGGGGCACCGAGTTGGCAGGAATTGGTAACCCGAATTGATCCACCCCCGTTTGCTGGGTCACTCCGGGGTTGCTGTTGGCTTTGACGCAACCGAGGTAATCAGCGGCCTGGAGGCACTGCTCGTGCAGCGCCTCGGGAATGGTTTCAAAGGCCTTTGCCGCTCCAAGTCCCATGCTGAGGCTCAGCAGGCTGACGGTGCTGACTGCCGTTCTGATGCGCTGCAGCATGGGGAGCGTTGCTTGGGGATTGGGGACTGGCCGTTGCGTCAGCGGCGACCGCGGGGGCCACGGCCCTCTGTGCCGGCGTAGATCGCTTGGCTGCCGAGCTCGTCTTCGATGCGCAGCAGCTGGTTGTACTTGGCGATGCGCTCCGAGCGGCTGAGGGAGCCGGTCTTGATCTGGCCAGCGCCGGTGGCCACAGCCAGATCGGCAATGGTGGTGTCTTCGGTCTCCCCGCTGCGGTGGCTGATCACGCTGGTGTAGCCATTGCGGCCGCCCAAGTCGATCGCTTGCAGCGTTTCGCTCAGTGAGCCGATCTGGTTCACCTTGATCAGGATCGAGTTGGCAACGCCCAGATCAATGCCCCGCTGCAGGCGGGCGCTGTTGGTCACAAACAGGTCGTCGCCCACCAGCTGCACCGAACCACCGAGGCGCTCGGTCAACAGCTTCCAGCCGTCCCAGTCGTCTTCGGCCAGGCCGTCTTCGATCGACACGATCGGATAGCGGCTAACCAGCTGGGCCAGCTGATCCACCATCTCGGCGCTGCTGTAGTTGCCGCCGCCAAAGCTGTAGCGGCCGTCTTTGTAGAACTCGGTGCTGGCCACATCAAGGGCCAACGCGATTTGCTC
>JAYKIT010000129.1:0-2619 GCA_035285765.1 Synechococcus sp.
TGCACCAGGTTGAAGGTGAAGCTGTCGTAGTTATCCAGCACCAGCAGCATTCAGACCCCCAGCCGCACCAGCAGGGGCGGCACCAGCAACAGCAGGGCGATCATCAGTGATGACAGGGCCGCCACCAGCACAGCGGCAGCAGCGCAATCCTTGGCGATGCGAGCCAGGGGATGGAAGCGGCGCCCCACGCTCAGATCCACCACCGCTTCGGTGGCGGTGTTGAGCAGTTCCAGCACCAGCACAGCAGCCACGGTGAGCACCAGCACCGCGAGGCGATCCACGCTCAGCTGCAGCCACAGACCCAGGGCAAACACCACCGTGCCGGTGCCCACATGAATGCGGAAATTGCGCTGGCTGGCGAAGGCATACACCAGGCCCTGAAAGGCGTAGCGGAAGCTGGCGGGCAGATCGCGGGCCACCTGCCAGGCCCCCACCCGCAACCGGCGCGCCCGGGGGTTGGGCTCTGCCCCGAACGGAACAGATTCACTGGATTCCAGTTCTGAGCTCACCTGCGGCGCCATCCGATCGGGCCCAAAGACCCCTGCACACATTGGGTGAACCCTACCGCTGTTTCACAGGGCTGCCCCATCGAGCAGCGCCTGCTGACGGCTGAGCATCGCCGCCAGGGCCGCCTCATCAGGGTGATCCCAGCCCAGCAGATGCAGCAGCCCGTGGCTGGCCAGAAACAGCAACTCGCGCCCCACGCCATGGCCATGCTCAGGGGCCTGGCGTTCCGCCGTGGGCAGGGAAATCACGATGTCACCCAGCTCCAGGGGTACCCCCTCAAGCTGCAGCGGGGCCTCCTCCTGCGCCGCAAATGAGAGCACATCGGTGGGCTGGGGCTTGCCGCGCCATTCGCCATTGAGCGCCGCAATGGTGTCGTCATCACAGAGCTGCAACCCCAGGCTGTAGGCAGAGGCCTGCAGATGGGCCGGCAGCTCGGCCTGCAGCTGCCCAAGCCAGTGGCTCAGCAGCGCACTCCAACGCTCCTCCCCCAGGGGGTCCTGGGGCAGCAGCTGGGGATCGGGCCCCTGGTAGGCCAGATCAAGCTCCACAGCGGCAGCGCCGCTCACGCCCCGGGAACCGTGGGGCGGCCAAACCAGGCCAGCAGCAGCAGCACAGCACTGAAGCCCACCGCCGTGAGGGCGAAATGGAACAGGCTCTGGCGCCCCTTGCGCACCATGTTGCGCATGGCCAGCTTCACAAAGCTGGGCTTGGCTTCAGCCGGCGGAGTTGGAGTCGATGAATCGCTCATGCCGCCTCCTCTGCAGCCACCTCAACCCCCTGACGCAACAGGGCCTGAATGAACGGATCGAGATCACCGTTCATCACCCCCTGCACATCGGTGGTTTCCTCATTGGTGCGCAGATCTTTCACCATCTGATACGGGTGGAACACGTAGTTGCGGATCTGATTCCCCCAGGCCGCTTCCACGATGTCGCCGCGAATATCAGCGATCTCCGCTGCCCGCTGCTCCTGGGCGATCACCAGCAGCTTGGCCATCAGCAGCGCCATGGCCTTCTCCTTGTTCTGCAGCTGGGAGCGCTCCTGGGTGCAACGCACGAACAACCCGGTGGGGATGTGCAGGATGCGCACCGCGGTTTCCACCTTGTTCACGTTCTGACCACCGGCACCACCGGAACGGCTGGTGGTGATCTCCAGATCCTTCTCAGGGATATCGAGCTTGACCTCCTCCTCGATCTTGGGCATCACCTCCACGCCAGCAAAGCTGGTCTGCCGCTTGTCGTTGGCATTGAAGGGGGAGATGCGCACCAGGCGGTGCGTGCCCTTTTCATTGCGCAGGTAGCCGTAGGCGTAGCGCCCCTCAATCTCGATGGTGCAGCTCTTGATGCCCGCTTCCTCCCCCTCGGAGAGTTCATCCACGCTCACCTTCATGCCGTGGGCCTCAGCCCAGCGGGTGTACATGCGCATCAGCATCAAGGCCCAGTCCTGGGCATCGGTGCCACCAGCACCGGCATTGATGGAGATCACCGCACCTTCTTTGTCGTAGGTGCCGCTCAGCAGCCGTTCGAGCTCCCAGCGATCGAGGGCCTTGCGCAGCTCCTGCAGGCCGCCATGGGCCTCCTCCAGCAGGCCCTCATCGGGCTCCATGTCGTAGAGCTCAAGCGTTGCGCTGGCGTCATCCACGCTGGCGCGCCAGCTGCGCAGCTGCTCCAGCTGAGCCTTCACATCGTCGAGCTGCCGCATCTGCTTGCGGGCGTTGTTCTGGTCGTCCCAGAAATCGGGCTGGGCGGCGAGCTGCTCGAGATCCTGCTGCCTGGCGTTCAGTGCAGGAACGTCAAAGACAGGCCTGGGCTTGGCCCAGGCGGTCGGTGAGCTCGGAGAGATCGCGTTTGAAGTCGGTGAGGTCCAGCAAGGGAGTGCGTTGTTGGCCGACCTTGAACCTAATCAATCAACCACCGCAACCAGGGGCTACGCAGCCCAAGCGGCGGAGGAAGCCTGCATAGGATTCCAGCCCCGTCCCTTGCGCACCATGGCCTCGGTTGAGATCTACACCTGGCGGGCCTGCCCGTTCTGCGTCCGGGCCAAGCAACTGCTGGATCGCAAAGGGGTGAATTACACCGAGTTCGCCATCGATGGCGATGAGGCCGCCCGCTC
>JAYKIT010000130.1:0-2606 GCA_035285765.1 Synechococcus sp.
AAAGATGCCGCTGAAGGAACTGATGCCGCCCAGGCTGATCGCCCAGCAGTAAGCCAGGGTGGTGGTGGGCAGCAGGATCAGCCCCAACAGAGGCACAAACCAGAGGCCGGCGAAGGGCAACAGCACAAACGCCGGCGTGAAGATCCACAGCAGGATGAACACCACCCGCGGTGCAATCAGCCCCAGCAACGCAATCAAACACATCGGGGCTTACGCAGCAGCGCTCTGCTGACGACGGGTCTGCCAGAACTGCTGAGCACCATCAAACAGGGTGCTCTGCACATCGATCAGAAAACGATTGACACGCAGCTGGCTATCACGGCGGCGGGGAATCATGTCGGAGGCGGCCGCAGCGAAGCAAAGGTCCACCAAAGTGGCCACTTCTTCGTGGGTCATCGTGATCTGAACCGTGCCTTCCTGTTCTGAAGTTGCTTTCACAGACAGAATCCGAGAAGTTGTTTAAAAACACTAAACCGCTATTTGTTGGCGACTAAAAAAACAGGTTGCCCTTAACAATCGCCCCCTTGCGCCACCAGAACCCTGCCAGGGCAAGGGCTGCCAGCTGCGGCCATGGGCCCCAGCGCACCCAGGGGGTGACTCCATCACGGCGCCAGAGGGCCAGGTTGGCCAACTCAGCCTGGCCCAGCGGCAGCAGCTGATGCACAGCGCCTCTGGAATCAATCACCGCCGTGGGGCCGGTGTTGCCCACACTCAGCAGCCAGCGCTGGCTTTCCAAGGCGCGCAGCCTGGCCTGGGCCAGGAACTGCTGCTGCAGCTGAGGCGGATAGGGATCGAGGTTGGCAATCGTGAGAATCCAGCTGCCGCCGGCGCGCACCGCAGCGGCCACCGCCTCCCCATCACTGAGCTCGTAGCAAACCGCCACGGCCAACGGCCCCAGGGGCGGCGGCAACAGCAACAGCCGTGCCGGCTCACCAGGGCTGACCCCGCCCACCGCTGATAAACCACTCCAGCGGCCCAACGGCACCCATTCCCCAAGGGGCACCAGCCGGTGCTTATCCAACCAACGCTGCGGCCGGGTGGCACCAGCGGGGAACCAGAGCACACTGCTGCGCTCCTCCAGCTGCTCGCGGCGAAAGCCACCGCTGAGGATCTCCACCGCCTGGTGGCCATCCAGGCGCTGATCCAGCGGTAGCGCCCCCTCCGGCAACACCACCGCTGCGGCCCCAGCGCGCTCAGCCAGCCCCACAGCCCGCTGCAGCAACTCCAGCTGACGCCGCTGCTGACTCCAGCTGAACTTGTCGCGGGTGGGCAGATTCGGCTGCACCGCCACCAGCTCCAACGGCGGTGGCTGATCAGCCGCGAGCACCGGCGTGATGAGCAGCACCAAGCCAAGGCCATGGCTGAGCAGCACCCCAGCGCTGAACAGCAGCCAGCGGCGGCGCCACAGCAGCCAGGCCAACAACAACTGCAGGCTGGCCAGCAGCGGCGCTCCCCCCAGTTGAGCCACTGCAGCAAGGGGCGGATCGCCAGGCAGCACCGCAGCTCCAAGGCCAATCCAGAACATCGGCCCCTTGGCCAGCACCAGCTCCACCAGGCCCCAGAGCAGCGCTGTCAGCAGCGCCGTGGCCGGGCGCCGGGCATCCAGCCGTTGCACCAGAGCGCACCACACGGCCACCAGCAGTGCGCCTGCCATGCAGCAGCTCAACAGCAGCAGCCAGGCCAGCGGCAGGCTCAGCGGCAGCGGCACCCCCAACCAATCAAGCGGATGCAGCGCCAACAGCCAGCGGTGGCTCACCAGCACGGCGGCCCCACCCCAGAGGGCCCCGGCGCGCGCGCCTGAGCTCCACAACGGCACCAAAGCCAACCAGAGCAGCCAGGGCCACCCCACAGGTGGCAGCGCCAAACCGGCCACGGAACCGGCCAGGGGCGGCAGCAGTGCCTGACGCCAATTCAGGGTTATCCAGCTCTTAAGCGAATGACCTCCGCTCCTTAGCCCCTGGTGCTGGTGATGCTTCATACATTCGACGTGTCGTCCGAAGCCCTCGGCCATGGTTGCCAGCCCCCACCGCGACGTAACGCCGCCACAGCGCGAGCTGCGTGAGCTGCTTGAGAGCAGTTTCCAGAACCGCAACCTCGTTTCAATGGCAGCAGGCAGCCAGGTGCCCCTGCTCAAGGGCCATGTCTGGCTGGTGGTGCGCGGCATGGCCAAGCTTGTCACCTCCTCCATGAGTGGTGATGAAGCCCTGCTGGGCCTGGTGGGTGCGGGCGAACCCTTCGGCGAACCCCTCAGCCGAGTGGCGCCTTACGACGCCATCACGCTGGTGGATAGCGATCTGCTCTGCCTGCGTTGGGATGAACTGCTCGCCAACCCCGACCTCAGCAGCGCCATGGTGATGGCCCTGGCGCGTCGCTACCGCCAAGCTGAAGCCCTGCTGGCCCTGATGGGACTGCGCCGGGTGGAGGAGCGCCTGCGGGGCCTGCTGGAGCTACTGGCCCACGATTACGGCCAGCCCTGCCCTGGCGGCCTGCGCCTCAATGTGCGCCTCACCCACCAGGAGCTGGCCAGCATCCTCGGCACCACCCGGGTCACGATCACCCGCTTCATTGGCCTGCTGCGGGATCAGGGCTGGCTCGAACTGGATTCC
>JAYKIT010000131.1:0-3669 GCA_035285765.1 Synechococcus sp.
GGAGACACCCCCAACCCCCGCCGCATCGACGCCGCCCTCACCCAAGTGGGCCTGGCCGGCTTTGCCCAACGGCCGATTCACAGCCTCAGTGGCGGCCAGAAGCAGCGCCTGGCGATCGCCTCAGCACTGATCAGTGGCGCCGAGCTGCTGCTGCTCGATGAACCCACCGCCCTGCTCGACCCCGACAGCCAGGAGGCGGTTCTGCGCCTGATTCGCGAGCTCTGCCCTGCGCTGAGCGCCCTGTGGGTCACCCACCGCCTTGAAGAGCTCAACCACTGCGATGGCGCCCTGCTGTTGCAGCGCGGCCAAGCGGGGCCGTGGCTGAGCGGCGCGGCCATGCGCGAGCAACTGGAACGCCAGGGGTTGCCCAGAGGGAGGGCTGGAAGGTAAGTTTTCCGGGTCCCATTCCTCGGTAGCTCAGCGGTAGAGCGGTCGACTGTTAATCGATTGGTCGCAGGTTCGAATCCCGCCCGGGGAGTTTCATCACAGAAAAAGATCCAGGCCAGTGGCGGTTTCGTCACAAGCCTGGATCTTTTTTTTATTGCGGGTTAATCCAAAAGAAAACCTTTAATTTGAACCTGTTTTCACGCTTTAGAAAGATCTGACTGTCATAGGGCGCCACAAACCCCAGCCACAAAGAAAATTCTTCTTATAGTTCATTTAAAGAAACAGCACGATCGATCGGGCACTTTCCGCGATCCAACTGCCCTCTGCCCCTGGTTCGATGAAGCCTTGCATCCTGTTGATCGAAGACGACCGGGACATGCGCGAGCTTGTGGCCGGCAATCTTGAGCACGCCGGATTTGACGTGCAGAAGGCCGATGACGGCATCAAGGGGCAGGCCCTCGCTTTGCAGTACGTTCCCGATCTGATCGTGCTCGATCTGATGCTGCCGCGCGTGGATGGTCTCACCCTCTGCCAGCGCCTGCGCCGCGACGATCGCACCGCCCAAATTCCGATCTTGATGCTCACCGCTCTGGGGGGCACCAAGGACAAGGTGACCGGCTTCAACTCCGGCGCTGATGATTACCTCACCAAGCCATTTGAGCTGGAAGAGTTTCTGGCTCGCGTGAAAGCTCTGCTGCGCCGCAGCGATCGTGCCCCGCTCTCCAGCAAGCACAGCGAAATTCTCAGCTTCGGCCCCATCACCCTGGTGCCCGAGCGCTTTGAGGCGATCTGGTTCGATCACCCCGTGCGCCTCACCCACCTGGAATTTGAACTGCTGCACTGCCTGCTGCAGCGCCACGGCCAAACGGTGGCCCCCTCGCTGATCCTCAAGGAGGTGTGGGGTTATGAGCCCGACGACGACATCGAAACCATCCGGGTGCACATCCGCCACCTGCGCACCAAGCTCGAGCCCGATCCCCGCAAGCCCCGCTTCATCAAAACCGTGTAGGGCGCCGGCTACTGCCTGGAACTGCCCAGCGGCAAGCAACTCGATGATGCCGGCCGCGTGATGGCTGATTTCCGCAGCAACGACAGCGACGGCAAGCTCGAGCGCATCGCCTAGGCCCTTAGGGCGCCATCAGATCCAACAGGGCCACCTCCCAGGCCAGCCGCGGTTGCACATGGCCGAGCAGATGGCGCCTGAGTGTGTTGAGCCGTTGCTGCACCGGCCGCTGACCCGCCTGGCGCCAGAGGTGCAGCTGCCACCACTGCAGCAGCCACAGCTGCTGTTCGGTGTCGAGGTCTTCGGTGAGATCACGGGCCAAGCCCAAGGCTGCCAGTGGCGTCCTTGGCAGCCCTTGCATCTGCTCCAACAGCGCAGCGGGCAACTCGCTCCAGCGGCGGCGCCACTCCAGCAGGGCCCCCGGTGAACCAGCCGCCAGCTCCTGCAGCTCCGGCGGATCCCCCGGCTCCTCCCCCACCAGCTGCAGCATCAGCTCCTGGGGCAGCGGCTTGAACGGAATCCGTTGGCAGCGGCTGAGGATGGTGCTCAACAACCGATCTGGCGCCGCTGTGATCAACAGCAGCACGCCATTGCCGGGTTCCTCAAGGGTTTTGAGCAGGGCATTGGCGGCCGCCTCCGCCATGGCTTCAGCGGCTTCCAGCACCACCAGTGAGCGGGGGGCCATCAGGGCCGGGCGAGCCAGAAAACGGCTGAGCTCGCGAATCTGCTCCAAGCGGATCTGGGGCAGGGTTTTCTTCTGCAGCCCCCGCTCGCGCGCTTCACTCACGCTGATGCGCTCGCCCTTCTCCATGTAGCTGGGCTCCACCCAGAGCAGATCGGGATGGTTGCCCTGACTCAAGCGCCGCCGCAGCTCAGGGTCCCCCTGCACTCCAGCCCCACAGAGCCCCTCCAAAAAGCGGCGGGCCACCAGGGCCCGGCCCACCCCCTCGGGCCCACTGAACAGGTAGGCCGGCGCCAAGCGCTGCAGACGCAGCGCCGCGCTGAGCAACTGCACCGCCTGCTCCTGCCCCAGCACCCCCTCGAACAAGGGGGCGCTCATACCAAACTCCCCAACTGCTGGCGCAGCACCTGCTGCAACTGCTGCTGCACCTGCTCAGGGGATTGATCGGCCGCCAGCGTGCACCAGCCCGGCCGCTGGCTGAGCGCCGCAAAGCCCTGATGCACCCGCTCGAGAAAGTGCAGCCCCTCCGCCTCGATGCGGTCCTGCTGCTGGCCCGCCCGCCGGCGGGCCGCCTGCTGTGGATCCAGCGCCAGCCAACAGCACAAATCCGGCTGCAGCCCAGCCGTGGCCACCTGTTCCAACTGACTGATCAAAGCGAGATCCAAACCACGGCCATAGCCCTGATAGGCCGTGGTGGAGCCGCTGAAGCGATCACTCAGCACCCAATGCCCCGCCGCCAGGGCCGGTTCGATGCGCGTTTGCACATGCTCGGCGCGATCGGCCGCATAGAGCAGCAACTCAGCCCGCTCGCCCGGGGCCGCCTGCTCTGGGGGATGCAACAGCAGCGTGCGCAGGGCTTGCCCCAACGGGGTACCGCCCGGTTCGCGGGTGAGCACCAGCTCAGCCCCCGCTGGCATCAGGCCGCTCTCGGGCAGCCATGCAGCCAGCCGTTGCAACTGCGTGGTTTTGCCGCAGCCATCGATGCCTTCGAGCACCACAAAGCGGCCCCTCATGCGGGCAAGCGCAGCAACAGGGCATTGCACACCACGGTGATCGAACTCAGGGCCATCAGCAGCGCCGCCAGCGGCGGCGTCAGCAGCAGGCCGAAGCCTGGCAGCAGCAGCCCCGCCGCCAGGGGCAGCACCACCAGGTTGTAACCGAAGGCCCAAACAAGGTTCTGGCGCACCTTGGCCTGGGCGCGGCGGGCCAACAGCAAAGCCTGAGGCACCGCACAGAGGCGATCGCCGAGCACCACCAGATCAGCGCTGTCTTGGGCGATCTGGGTGCCGGTGCCCACCGCGATCCCCAGATCCGCCGCCGCCAGGGCTGGCGCATCGTTGAGGCCATCCCCCACCATCGCCAGGGGGCGGCGCTGGGCCTGGAGCCGCTCCAGCTTGTGCTCCGGCCGCAACCCCCAGGCCACCTGGGCCAGATCCAGCCCCAGCTCCTGGGCCAAACGCCGCACCGGCCCCTCGCGATCACCACTGAGCAGCCCCAGCTGCAGCCCCTGCTGGCGCAGTTGCTGCAGCGCCTCAGCCGCATCGGGGCGCAGGGCATCACGCACCGCCAACAGCCCCAACAACACCGATCCATGGGC
>JAYKIT010000132.1:0-4839 GCA_035285765.1 Synechococcus sp.
GAACTGCCCCTGGCCAGGCCCGGCGGCTTTTGGAGCGCCGATGCACCAGCGGGGGTTCAGGAGCGGCCGATGCACCCCCGCACGGCCAGGGAATCCAGCCGCTGGGAGGCGGCAGCGATCAGCTGGATCTGCGCCGGTCAAGGCGACACAGCCCTGGCCGTCTTGCTGGATGGCCCCCAAGGCGTGAGCGGCCATGGCGATCAACTCGGCATCTCCCTGCTGCGGGGACCCACCTGGCCCGATCCTGGCGCCGATCAGGGCTGGCAACGGCTGCGACTGGCCCTGATGCCAGCGGCAGGAGGCTGGTGGCGCGGCCATGTGGCCAGCCAGGCACGCCGTTTCCGGCACCCCCTGTGGAAGCGCCCCGCCGGCACGGAAGGTGATGATCACCGCAGCTTGCTGGCCTGGGGGGATCCCCACCAGCAGTTCCTGGGCATCGACAGCGATGGCGCTGGTCAGCCGCTGCAACTCCTGAGCCAGAACCTCAGCCCCTGCCGCAGCCGCTGGCCGCAAGCGAGCGCACCATGGCGCATCAGCCGCAGCCCCTGGCCACCTCAGTCGTCGTGATCATCGAAGGGGTCGTCAAGCTGCCGCGAAGGCGGCCCAAAGGCGATGTAGATGCCAAAGCCGGTGAGGCCGAGCAGGGCAGCGAGCACCGCAATGGCGACCGAGAGGGCTGGAGAGGTGCTTTCCATCAAGACTCCCTACAGGGGCCGCCGAAACAGCGGTTCGGGGCCATTACAGTAACGGCTCATTTCACCGCCGGAGAGGTTTCACCCGATGGCCCAACGCACCCGCCTGGGGGACCTGCTGCGTCCGCTGAATTCCGAGTACGGCAAGGTTGTTCCCGGCTGGGGCACCACCCCGGTCATGGGCGTGTTCATGGCCCTGTTCCTGGTCTTCCTGCTCGTGATCCTGCAGCTGTACAACCGTTCACTGCTGCTCGACGGCATCACCGTGAACTGGAACGGCCTGGGCTGATCGATGAACGTGTTCGGGGTTGGTTTGCCCGAGATGGCGGTGATCGCGGTCATCGCCTTGCTGGTGTTCGGCCCGAAGAAGTTGCCGGAGCTGGGGCGCACCCTGGGTCGCAGCCTCAAGGGCTTCCAGGCGGCTTCCTCTGAGTTCGAACGTGAGTTCCGCAAGGCGGTGGATGTCAGCGAGCTACCCGCCGGCGAGGCAACATCAACTCCGTTGAATCGCGCCGAGCCGTCTGAGGATGACCCAGCTGAACCTGCTGGTCGGGCTGGGTAATCCCGGCAGCAAATACGACGGCACTCGCCACAACGTGGGCTTCATGGTGCTGGACCGCCTGGCGGCTTCAGCCCATGGAGCTTTCCGTGCGAATGGCAAGCTCCATGGCGACCTGGCCGACATCGGGCAAGGCGAGCAACGGCTGCGGCTGCTCAAACCGCAGACCTACATGAATGACAGTGGTCGTTCGATCCGAGCAGCCCTCGATTGGTTCGGTTGGAGTGCCGAGCAGGTGCTGGTGATCGTGGATGACATGGATCTCCCCCTCGGGCGCTTGCGCCTGCGGGCCAAAGGCAGCGCCGGCGGCCACAACGGCCTGCGCAGCACCATCGCCCATCTCGGCGGTGATGCGTTTCCGCGCCTGCGCATTGGTATTGGTGCGCCAGGGAGCTCGACCCAGGAGCGGCGCGAGCGCACCGTGGGCCACGTACTGGGCCCTTTCAGCAAAGCGGAAGAGCCGGTGCTGGAGCAGGTGCTGCAGGAGGTGGAGCAGGGGATCAACCTGATCCAGCGCCTTGGCATCGAACGGGCCGGAAACCGCATCAACGGCTTCAGGCCGGAGCTCTGAGATGGCCCGTCTGCCTGCCACCACAGCGCACCTGCGGGTGCTGCAACAGAGCTTCTCCCAGAAGATGCTGGAAGGGGAGGTGGCGGCCGGCGGCTTCCGCTGGGAATTCCGTTGGCACTTCGACCGCGGCGAGCTGGTGGTGGAGCCCTCGCTCGGCCGGGCCCTGATTCAAGACGCCCTGCTGCGTTTCCTGGTGAAGAGTGATTACCAGCTCGAAGCCGGGGGCGACTACATGTTCACTGTGCGCGCCGCCTTCTAAACCTGGGCTTGCAAGCGGCGACCCAGATGCCGCTCCAACAGCACCAACGCAGCCAGATCATCCACCGGGCGCGGCGGTAACCGCAGCCCCGCCGGCAGCAACCTGCGCCAGCCCCGCGGCGGGTAGAGCTGCCAGTAGCGCTCCCGTGCCTCCAGGGTGCTGGCGTACTCCGGCTGCAGCTGCAACAGCAGATTGGGGTGCAGCTCGTGAATGCAGCCCTGCCAGGCGGAACTACTGGTGCCATCCCCCAGCACCAGCCCCTGCACGCCACCGGCTTCGAGCCAGTGCTGCAACCAATCCCAACATTCCCGGGGGCTGCAGATCAACAGGTCCGCAATCCGCTCAGCCCTGGGATCACTGCGCACCAGGCCGCATTTATGGCGGCCTGGATCCAGCGCGATCCAGCAACCGGGATCCCCAGCACTCATGAGCGCACCGGCATGTTGGCCTTGAGCTCCACCCACACCGGATCAGCGGTGTCGCTGTCGCGGGCAGCCAAGAGCTCCAGCACCACAGGCTGAGTGCCGGGGCGGTTGAGCAGCTCCTGCGCCACCGCAGCAAACGCGGCACGGTTCACCTGCAGATCCGGAGCGAGGGAACCGCGCCGACGCATTTCGGTGCGGGCCGCGGCCAGCAGCAGCTTGAGCCGCCCATCCACCTGCTCAGCCAGGCGCTCCTCCGGTTCCAGCGTCACGCTGGCCAGCACTTCACCACTGCGAATCACCCGGCGGCTGGGGCGCACATCGGCATACACCAGCACCTGCTTCTCACCGCGCAGCACATTGCCGGCCGAGAGGATGCTCACCACCCAGGGCCCGCCACTGCGCAGGGCGCTCTCCACCTTGCTCACCTCACTGCGGGGGATCAGCAGCAGTTGGCGCTCAGGGGCCATGCCAGGCAGCACCTGCTGATACGCCTGCAGATTGGCCTGGCGCAGCACATCTTCCGTGGCCTGGCGAGCCAAGCCGGGCTGGGGAATCGACACCTTCGCCATCGTTAACGGCTGGCCGGTTCCGAGCACCACATCACCGCTGCGCAACGCCAGCACGTTGCTCTCCAGCTGCCGCAATTCCTGCTGCCCGCGGGCGGTGCGCTGCTGCAGTTGCCGCAACTCCTGATCCCGTGCCTTCACCTCAACGCCGAGGCGATCACGCTCGGCCTGGAGCTGCTGCCGCTGCTGTTCGAGGGTTTTGAGCTGGGCTGCAGCCCCCTGGCGTTCCTGACGCGCCTGGGCCAGCTCCCGCTGGTTGGCATTGAGCTGATTGAGGCTGAGCTGCAGCGACTGGCGCGACCCGCGCAGTTTGCTCTCGAGCTGATCAAGCTGGAACAGGCCCACCCGCAGGCGCTCACTCACCGCCACCATCAATCCCAGGGTGAGGGCACTGATCAAACTGCCGGTGAACACCGTGATCACCACAGCCGTTTTCTTCGGCCGCAGCTTGAACAGACTCAGCCGCGCCTTGCCGATCTTGCTACCCAGGCGATCACCCAGGGTGGAGAGCACCCCCCCCAGCACCAGCACGGCCAGAATCAGCAGCCAGCCGGTCACCGCTGAGCATCAACAGCAGGGCTCAGTATCGCCGAGGCTGAGCGCGGCATCTCAGGCAGCGGTCAGCTGAAGCGCTTGGCCAGGGCCAGCGGATCAAACACCGTGATGCGCTTGCGATCAATTTCCAGCAAGCCGGCACTGCGCAGGTCGCCCAGCAGGCGGGTGATGGTCACGCGGGTGGAACCGATGGCCTCGGCAATCGATTGGTGCGACAGCTTCAGATCAATGGTGATGCCCTGGGCACCAGGCACACCGAAATCACGGCAGAGAACCAATAAGAAACTCACCAGCCGCGACGACATGTCGCGATGGGTGAGGGTTTCGATCATGGCCTCGGTCTGCAGGATGCGCGAGGACAGGCCCTGGAGCAGCAGCAACCCCACGCGGGCGTCCTGCTCGATGGCGTGGCGCACTGAATTGGCCGGGGCGCTGAGCATGTCGACCCGGGTGAAAGCCACCGAGTGATAGAAGCGATCCGACCGCTGGCCCGTGAGCAGCGACAGCACCCCAAAGATGCTGTTCTCGCGCAACAGTGCCACGGTGATCTCCTCCCCCGACTCGTACACACGGGAGAGACGGACCGCCCCGCGCCGCAGCAGATACACCCGTTCAGCTGGATCTCCTGGGAAAAAAATCGTTTTGCCGCGCTCGACGGATTCCGCCGTACTGCCGGCCAAACCCCGGATCACGTCAACCAGGGTGGGTTGCGCGGTAGCGGTGGTGGTGACGCCGACCATTTAGGTATTCCGACCTGTTTGCGGAAGCTACGGAGGCGACTTCCAACCCCCTGTAGCAACAAACACCATCACCGGCAGCCCACTCAGGCGCTAGTACAGGCATTCACACCACCTGTGGTGTGAAGACGTTGTTGATTGGCGCTTGGCCGCTACATTCGGATGTGTCCACACCATGCAGGCCGCCATGCTCAGCCCCGTTGCTGAACGCCACCACCGGCCGGCTTCCGCTCCGCTGCGGCTGCTGGTGCGGGAACCGGAAGGTCTGCTGCAGGTGCACACCGCCAGCTTCCGTGGCAGCTTCGCCAGCGTGTTCAGCGAAGCGCTGCGCACCGCTGGCCTCGGCAGCCGCGTGCTGATCAGCCAGTTCCTGCGCGGAGGTGTCGAGCAAGGTGCCCATCGCCCGGTGCAGATGTGCGGCCGTTTGACCTGGTTGCGCCCAGCTCTGGAAGGCTGCCTACAAGGGCAGGCCGCA
>JAYKIT010000133.1:0-9846 GCA_035285765.1 Synechococcus sp.
CGGCATCTCCGGCGACCCCGGTGTGATCGCCAACAACTACATCGACTACGCCATCAACGCTCTGGTCTGATCTGTTGATCTCCCATTGTTGATTCAAGCCCCCTCGTAAGAGGGGGCTTTTTTATGCTGCTCTGCACGCCAACTCCGCTTAAGCGCAGGCGTTCCAATCACCGGGATATGTCACCGACAACAACGGCTCCAACTCCCCAACACCAACAGCAAACCAATCACCAAACTCCTGCTTCATCGCCTCAACATCCTGGGTTCTGCCCTGACGCACCATGCGGTTCAGGCGCACCTGCATGTCATCCATGCTGAGGTGAACGGCCAAACAAAGGCGCTGCTCCCGATCAAGACCCAGGGGCTGTTTTGCCATCAAGCATCACAATGATTCGACCAAACTTAATTCGATCTGCGAGGGGCTGCCATTTCCATGTCTGAGACCCCACCCATCGGTGAACCCATCAGCGAAGCGGAAGCCATCGCGCGGCTGGAGCAGCGGCAGGATCCGAGCCAGCGTTATTACGCCGCCTGGTGGCTGGGCCGCATGCGCAGCCAACACCCTCGCGCTCTGCCCCTGCTGGTGGACGCGGTGAAGGCTGTGTTGGTGGAACAGAGCGATGATCATGATGCTCTATTCGTGGCCCGCAACGCGGCACGGGCCCTGGGAAAACTTGAATCCAGCGAGGCGATCGCGGTCTTGGAGCAAGCCCTGGCCCACCATGACCACGATCTGCGCGAAGCCGCGGCCCGCTCCCTCGCCGAAATTGGCAACCCCTGCGTGCTCGGCGCCCTGGCCAAACGTTTGGGCCGCAGCGGCGCTGGAGAACTCTCCGGCAAGGGCACACGCCTGCAGGAACCCTGTGATGCCCTGGTGGAAGCCATCGGCGATCTGGCCCGAGGCCAGCAGGATCAACGCCTGATGGCTCTGGTGGAACCCTTCACCCGCCATGAGCGTCCCGTGCTGCGCAGCTCCGCCTACCGCGCCCTACTGCTGATCAGCGGTGATCAGCGCTGGGGCCAAGAGCTGCTGCAGCTGCTGGAAGATGCCCGCCTGCAGGTGCGCCGTGCCGTGCTGATGGACCTGGGCGCCTGCGGCTGGCGCGAGGCCGCCCAGGCGTTGGCCAGCTGCCCAGCGGAGAACAGCCTCAAGCTGATTGCTCTGCGTGGCCTGGTGGAACAACCCCTCTTGGGCGGTGCGCCCGCTGCGCTGGGCGACGCTGAGCGCAACCTGTTGACCCTGATGGACCAATTGCTGTGACCCTGCTCTCAACAGCCGAGCTCGATCAGCTGATCACCACGGTGGAAGCGCCAAACACCGCCGAGGAACTGCTGCGGGCCACGCAAGAGCTGGCCCGTGGCTGCCCCCAGCTCGCCTCAGGTTCAGCGGAACGGCAGCGGGCCATGGCCTGCCTGATCAACCTGCTCAAAGCGAACAACCCCGGTGCCGCCATTGCTGCAGTGGATGGATTGGTGGGCTGCGGCGCCGATGCGGTGGAACCGCTGCTGAACAACATTGATGCCCGCAATTACGGGGCACGGGCCTGGGCGGTGCGAGCCCTGGCGGGGATTGGCGATGCCCGGGGCCTGGCGGTGCTTGATGAGGCGGCCCGTGATGATGTGGGCCCCAGCGTGCGGCGGGCTGCCGCCCGCGGCCTGGGCACCCTGGCGCTGGACGCATTGCCGCAAGAGCAGCGGCACACCATGCAGCAGCAATGCCTTGCCGGGCTCAGCCAAACCTGCCAAGACGCCGAATGGGTGGTGCGCTATGCCGCCATGGTGGGGCTGGAAAGCCTGGTGAGCCCGTCCTTAACAGCTGACGCCCGCCAGCAGGCCCTGCAACTGCTCCAGCAGCACAGCCAAAGCGAGCACGAAGATACCCTCGTGGTGCGTCTGCGTGCGCTTCAAGCCCTGGAGCGGTTGTCGGCATGAAGTCTCAACCCACCCGCGTTTTATTTGTCTGCCTTGGCAACATCTGCCGCTCACCGGCAGCGGAAGGGGTGTTTCTTGATCTGCTGCAGCGGGAGAACCTGCGCGAGCAATTTGAGGTGGATTCCGCCGGCACCGGCCACTGGCATGTGGGCAAGCGCGCTGATTCCCGCATGCGCGCTGCTGCAGCTCAGCGCGGCATCGAGCTCTTAAGCCGGGCGCGCCAGATCGAACCCAGCGACCTGGAGCACTTCGACTGGATCATCACCATGGATGACAGCAACCTCGCTGCCGTGCGAAGGCTGGATCCCAGCGGCACCTATCACGCCAAGATTGTGCCCCTCACCAGCCACTGCAGCCGCTTCAGCAGCAGCGAAGTTCCAGATCCGTACTACGGCGGGGAGCAAGGTTTCAACCACGTGCTGGATCTGCTGGAGGATGCCTGCGCCGGCCTGCTCAAGCGTCTGCGTTGAGCGCTTCGAGCGGCACCCGCTCGCGGAACAGCTCCAGAATCCGCTCCACCACCTGATCGATGCTGAGCCCATCGCTCAGCAGTTCCACCGCATCATCGGCCTGCCGCAGAGGCGCCACCTTCCGGCTTGAATCTTGATGGTCGCGCTCGGCGATCTCCTGCTCCAACTGCGCAAGGTCGGGCACCGGCAGCCCCCGCTGCTGCAGGTCAGCCGCCCGGCGCCGAGCCCGTTCCGCCACGGTGGCGGTAAGAAACACCTTGAGCTCCGCATCGGGGAACACGGCAGTGCCGATGTCACGCCCCTCGGCCACGAGGCCACCGCTCTGCCCCATCCGTTGCTGCTGCGTGGTGAGGGCCTGGCGCACCGCCGGCACGGCAGCCACCGCTGAAACCCCCGCAGTGACCGTGGCGGTGCGGATCACTGCGGTGACATCCTCACCGTTCACGAGCACGCGCTGCTCACCCTCAGGGTTGGGTTCAAAGCGCAGATCGAGCTCGGCCAGCTGCTGGTCGAGCGCTGGGCTGGCCTCGGCTTGAAGGCCACGTTGCTGCACCAGCCAGGTCACCGCCCGATACATCGCCCCGGTATCGAGAAAGGTGAGGCCCAGAGCGGCAGCCACCCGCCGGGTCACAGTGCTTTTGCCCGCCCCAGCGGGACCATCAATGGCAAGAATCGGCAGTCGGGTCATCAGCACACGGTGATCGATCAAGCGGGCCGTGCCGCAACGAACGGCAGCGGCCAGCAGGGCGAGGCCCTGCACAGACCCCAGAGGCTGCAGCTGCTGGGGATCCACCAGCTGCAGATACTCCACCTGCAGCTGATGATCCTCCAACACGGCCTGAGCTGCAGCCACCAGGGCTGACGCCGCACGCTCGCCCCGGCGCAGCAGCGCAGCCGCCTGGCTCAATGCCAGGGGCAGAGCAGCCGCCTGCTGCCGTTCTGCGGCACTGAGATAGGCATTGCGGGAACTGCTGGGCAGCCCATCGTGCTCGCGCTGACTGGGGAAAGGGATCACCTGCAGCGGCAAGCCCAGATCTGCCACCAAGCGACGCAGCACTTGCAGCTGCTGCCAATCCTTTTCACCAAGATGCAGATGGGATGGCTTGGCCAGGGCCAACAACCGGGCCACCACTGTGCAAACGCCCGCGAAGTGGCCGGGGCGCCTGGGCCCGCAGAGCTCACGCACCAATTCAGGGGCCGGCTCGAGCTGGGTCACACCAGCCACCCCGCGTGGATAGATGGCTGCTGGATCCGGGGCCCACAGCGCCGAAGCCCCAGCGTGGTGGGCCAATGCAGCGTCGGCCTGGAGCTGGCGCGGGTAACGGTCGAAATCTTCGGCGGGGCCGAACTGCAGCGGATTCACAAACACGCTCACCAGCACCGGGCGGGAGCTGCTGCCCGCCGCAGACCGGGCGGAGGCAATCAGGGCCTGATGGCCGTGATGCAAGGCCCCCATGGTGGGAACCAGATGCAAGCCTGACGCTGCATGGACCCGCAACCACTGCTGCAAGTCAGCCGTGGTGCGCAGCAGCGGCAGGAACTCAGCCAAGGGCTTGGGGCCAGCAGGCCTTACTGCAGCACCTCAAGCTTCACCTGGGCAATGCCACTGGCCACCACACCAAGCTGATGGGCGGCGCCATGGCCGAGATCCAGCACGCGGTGCCCCGCATAGGGGCCACGGTCATTGATGCGCACCACAGCGCTGCGGCCATTCCACAGATTGGTGACCCGCACCCGGGTGCCAAAGGGCAACGAGCGATGGGCTGCGGTGAGAGTGCCCTGGCGATAGATCTCGCCGTTGGCTGTGCGGTTGCCATAGAAGCCCGGGCCATACCAGCTGGCTTCCCCTTGGCTCACCGACACCACAGCCGGAACCGGCTTCACCGCCGCAGGAGCGGGGGCGGGCTCTGCAGATGGAACCACCGCAGGAACCGACTCAGCCGTGTCGCTGTGATCTGTGTCGTCAAATTCCACCAGCCCTTTCACCAGCTCAGGATTCACAGCCGTGCTGAGCTTCAGCAGAGGCTGGCCGAGTTCCTGAGCTTGGGCAGGCAGCTGAATCGGCATTGCCAAAGCAGCGGCTAGAGCAAAGAACTGGCGGTAAGAAATGCGTTGCATCACAGGCGGATACCCCTGCAATTGGCACCAACGCTGTTGCGAAGGCGACAAATGACCAATTGCCCGTTGAGGCGAATTGGAACCAAGAGATCCTGACGAAATCAAGAACGCACGAAAGGTAATGCGAACCGTCAACGGTTTGCATCCCGAACCCCTAACAAGTCTTTGATCAGAAAATGCAATCTCCCGGCAAACCAGCTGGCGCGCAGAGGATCAGCCCGATGCGGCCACCCTGAATCAATCAGTAATGCCGATGGCCTCGATAAGCCCAGCTGATGCCCCAGAGCTTGCCGGGGCTGCGCGACGATGGCACCAAGGCATGCCGTGGGTCATGGATTACAAGAGCGCTGGTGTGGACGTGGAGGCCGGACGGGCCTTTGTGGATCGCATTCGCGACAGCGTTGAAGCCACCCGACGCCCGGAGGTGCTGGGCGGCCTGGGGGGATTCGGCGGGCTCTGCCGCCTGCCGGCGGGACTGCGCAACCCTCTGTTGGTGGCCGGCACCGATGGTGTGGGCACCAAGCTGGAACTGGCCCAGGACTGCGGCCGCCACCACGACGTGGGCATCGATCTGGTGGCCATGTGCGCCAACGATGTGATCACCTGCGGCGCCGAACCGCTCTTCTTCCTTGATTACATCGCCACCGGCAAGCTCAGCCCTGAGGCGATGGCCGATGTGGTGCAGGGCATTGCCGCCGGTTGCCGCACCAGTGGCTGTGCCCTGCTTGGGGGCGAAACCGCTGAGATGCCTGGCTTCTACCCCGCCGGCCGCTACGACCTGGCGGGATTCTGCGTGGCGGTGGTGGAGCAAGACGAACTCATCGACGGCTCTCGCATCAGCGCCGGAGATCAGTTGATCGCCGTAGCCAGCAGTGGCGTGCACAGCAACGGCTTCAGCCTGGTGCGGCGGATCCTGGAGGCGCGCCAAGTGGAGCTGCAGGCCCCCCAGAGCGGTCTCAATGGTGAAAGTGCCGCAGACGCCCTGCTGCGCCCCACCCATCTGTATGCCCCGCTGGTGAAAGCCCTCAAGCAGGCCAAGCTGCCGCTGCACGGCATGGCGCACATCACCGGTGGAGGCCTGCCTGAGAACCTGCCCCGCTGCCTGCCCGCGGGGCTGGCAGCCCAGGTGGACCCTGGCAGCTGGGAGCGCCCAGCCCTCTTTCGCTGGCTGCAGGAGCTCGGTGAGGTGCCGGAGCGCGACCTGTGGCACACCTTCAATCTCGGCATCGGCCTGGTGCTGGTGGTGCCGGCCGCGGCTGTGGAGGCCAGCCAACAGCAGATCAGCAGTTGTGGCCTGCAGAGTTGGGTGTGCGGCAGCGTGATCGAGGGCCGTGGGGTGATTGGCCTGCCCGCCGGCGCCTGACGGGCAGCACTAGACACAGCTGGCAAGATGGGTGAACACAGTGAAAATGTCGTCCTTAAAACAACGTGCCCTTTAACGAGTCCTCTCGGCTCACGCGTCGCCGTAGTTCCGCTGGCCCTGTACCGCCTAATCGTCCTCAGCGTTTCGGAGCTGATAGCCCCAGCCGTGGTGGTCACCGCGCCACCTACCTAACCCTTGCCGACCACGGCAAGGTGTTTGTGGCCGATCTGCCGCAGATGTCGGATGGCCAGCTGGAGAATGTGCAACGGGAAGCCTTGGAGGTGCTCGACAGCCTCGAGCGCCGCATCGCTGACCTGGAACTGCAGCTGGGCACCAACCCCCGCGACGACAGCGTGATCCGCGCGCGCACCAAGCGCGACGTGACCGATCGTTTCCTCAAGGCGATTGCCCAGGAACAGGAACGGCGCCGCGAAAATCCCCACCTGCAGGCCGCTGCAGGAGAGTCGCTCGCCCGTGCCTTCCTGGAGGTGGCACGCCACCGCCTGCCTGGCGCCACCTTTGACTCGCTGCTGCAGGAGGCCCTGGTGGCTTGCGAAAACCGTCCGGCTGCGATGCCTCCTGAAGCCAGTGTGGTGCCCATTCCCAGCGAAACCTTGAACGCCAGCGACAACGAGGACAGTCCTGAGGTGCTGCCGGTGGTGCTCAGCCCCGATCTTTGAGGTCGAGCAGCCGCGAGGCCAGCAGGGCATCCAGCACAGCCACCAGCGCTCCACAGCCCCAGATCACCCTCCAGAGCTGTTGATCACTCAGCAGTGAGAGGCTCAGCATCAGCATGCAAAGCAGCACATCCAGCACCAGAGCTCGGCGCAGCAACTGGGGAGGAAGAGAGGGCATCAGGAACTGCTGAAGGGGTTGGCCGGCATGGCAACGTGCAGCTTGGCAGCGATGGCATCGAGCTGATCACGTTCTTGCTCATCCATGCACCAGAGGTAGCTCTGGCGCACAGCCTCCACGTGCTCAAGCCGCCGCAGCCCGGGAATCGGCATCGCCCCATGGGCTCTGCACCAGTTGAGCACCACCGAAGGCACCGACACCTGGCGCTGCTGGGCCTGCTGACGCAGCTCCTGCAGTAACGGTTCAAGCCGCGGCAACAGCCGCCGGAACAGGCCGCCCCGTGCCCCGCGCGGCAGCGCCGCGCCCGGGGCTACCGACCACGTTCCACTGAGCAGGCCCAGGGCCAGGGGGCTGTAGGCGATCAACTCAATGCCCAGTTCCTGGCAAACATCACGCACATCCCCGGGGCGCAGGGGCTGACGCGCCAAGAGCGAGAGCTGCACCTGCAGGCTGCTGATGCGGATGCCACGCTGCTGCAACAGTCCATGCCAGCGCCGCAGCCGCCGTGGACCCATGTTGGAGATCCCCAGCTGCGGCACGGCTCCGGCCTCCAACAGGTCGGCGAGCCCCTGCAGCAGCGGGCCCTCCTGCCAGGGGGCATAGCGGGCGGTGCTCCAGTGCAGCTGCACCCGGTCCAAGCGTCCACCCAGGCGGGCGCGGGAGGCGGCAAAGGCCCGATCGAAACCGCGGCGCCCCAGGCGCCAGGGAAACGGGGCCAATTTGGTGGCAATCACCAGCAGCTGCTGCTGCGCGGCAGGCAAGGCGGCCACCGCCTGTCCCAACAGGCGCTCACTGCGCCCCTGCAAGGCACCGGTGCCGTAGGAATCGGCGGTATCGATGAAGCGCACCCCCGCGGCCACGGCTGCCTCCAAGGTGGCGCGAATGGAGGCGTCATCCCGTTCAGCCACGTAATCCCAGAGGAAGCGGTTGCCCCACGCCCAGGTGCCCGCACCGATGCCGGGCCGCTCAGACGCCATGATCGGACTCCATCTGGGCACCACCATGCAGGAGCACGCCAAAGCCCCCAGCAGCGCGGCAACCACCGCCCAACCGCAAGCCAAACCGGTGGACCCCGATCCAGTGCTCTGCCAGCACTGCGGCCGCACGGCCAACAACGGCCTGAGCTGCATCGGCATGTGCGTGGCCGACAGCGGCTACTAATGCCATCAAAATGCCAGCGATCACGGTGAACCGATGAAGCGGCTGCTCCCCCTGCTGTTGCTCCTGGGTCTCGGCCCGCTCCAGGGCGGCAGTGCCTCGAGCCAGAGCGTGCTGGACAGCATGGGGCGACTGGAACACACCCCCACCGACTGCAGCCGCAATCTGGTGATCAAGAAGCAGAACGGCGACTGCGCCCGGGTGGTGATCGACCAGATCGACCGGGAATTCCTCTCGGTGAGCTTCTATGCCCGCGGCGCCGAGCGCGACAGCAGCAACAAACTCAGCTTCGGCGGCACCACCAACCGCGGCATGGTGTGCGAACGCACGCGCTGCCGCATCAGCGGACCGATCCGGTTGGAGCTCAGCAACGCCAGCGAGGTGGATTACGACGCCAATGGCATCGCCACAGGACTGCCCAGCGCCTGGCCGGTGAACGGCAGCTGCAGCATCAGCAGCGAGGCGGTGCGCTGTGAGGCCAAGGCCTTCACCGGCGAGCAGTGGCAGGCCCAAGCCAGCTTCTAAGCCCTGCTCAGCGACTGGCGACACCAGCGCCAAACCAGGCATTGCCAAGCTGCCAGCGCACCAGCTGGCCCTCCCCCTGGCTCACCAACTTGAGGCGCTCCCGCCCGCGTTGATAGCCGTAGGCGCAAAAGCCCTCACCGGTGCCACTGCAGGTGATCAGCGCCGGCACCTCCTGCCGGATGGCCCGCTGGCGCGCTGTCAGCGGCTTGGCGGCAAGGGCCTCTTGCGACACACGCCAACCCTGCTGCACCAGCTGCTGGTGCACCACCGCCACCGGGCGCCCCACCTGCAGGTTGGGGGCCTGGGCCATCAACAGGGGCGCCACCAGCACGAGCAGATCCACAGCGCGATCCTCATGAGACACACGCCCTTGATGGCCAGAATTTCAAACAGAGATCAGGAAACACAGACTTTCGTCGCGTTTCAGGTCTCAGAAGACTGAAGGCGGCACCCAGATTCGAACTGGAGTGAAATCGAGGGAATACTCCATAAAACCCCATAAACATTGCACTCAAGATGTAAAAACTGCCCACTTTGGGGCGACTCCCCTACCGCTCCCCTACCGCAACGGTTAGATTGACCCTTGGGTCGGGGTCCTGAAGCGGGGCCCCTGGGTAGGGGAGTTCAAGGTGCCGAAAGAACTGCCAGAAGACTGGTTGAGCGGCGACCGCCTGACCCTGAACGTGCGGGAGGACCTTGGTCTGAAAGGGCAGGGAGTCCCTGCTGACCTGCGAGTGTTCCTGAAACCGTCGAAAAGCAAGTCGCTCTACGCCGCATACCTCCCCGCGGAGGAGGACGACCTGAGACCCCACCAGGGGCGCACGAAAGGCGGCAACGGGAAGCGCAAGGTGATTGAGGCGTCGATGGGGACAACAGACCCCTTCCAGGCGGGTAGAGCAGCGATCGAGTGGGTGAAGGAGCAGCAGCGTTCTGTACGGGTCCTACGGGAGCAACAGGAGGCAGAGCATCACCACGCTCTGGAGACCTACTGGGAGCGTTGGTATGCCCGTGAAAGCAGCAAGCGCAAGACCCAGCGGAACTTCGCCCGCTGGAGCAGGGACACCCGCTTGAAGTGGGATGGGCAGTCCTACGGGGTGAAGCACCAACCCTGGGCACAGAAGTCAGTGGAGAAGATCACCGCTACTGACTTTGCCGACTACTGGGCAGTGCTCGATGCCCGCAGAACCGCCACGAACGACATGGGGGGCACCAAGGCACAGCAGAAAACGCTGATACGAGAACTGCTCAAGGAGGCACGATCTGACTTCCCCCACCTGTCGATTCCCGATTTCCCCTCCATATCCAAGCAGGTCAAGCAGGTTGAGCACCTGAAGCGATCTGACTGGGACCGCCTGATGGGCAAGATAGTCGAACTCTCAGGCGGAGCAGCAAGAGCAGACCTCACGCTCCAGCAATACAAGGCAT
>JAYKIT010000134.1:0-23865 GCA_035285765.1 Synechococcus sp.
CGTCGTGATAAGAACCGTCGACCATGGTGCACTTCACGTCGATCAACGGGAAGCCGGCAATCACACCGGATTCGCAGGTTTCCTTCATGCCCATTTCAGCGGGCTTGATGAATTCCTTGGGCACCACACCGCCAACAATCTTGTTGACGAATTCAAAGCCGGAACCGGGCTCACCGGGTTCCATTTCGATCACCACATGGCCGTACTGGCCTTTACCACCGGTCTGACGGGCGAACTTGCCTTCGCCTTTGGCTGAACCACGAATGGTTTCGCGGTACGACACCTGAGGAGCACCGATGTTGGCTTCCACCTTGAATTCCCGCAGCATGCGGTCCACCAGGATTTCCAGGTGGAGTTCGCCCATGCCGGCGATCACGGTTTGGCCGGTTTCCTCGTCGGTGGACACACGGAAGGTGGGATCTTCTTCCGAGAGGGAGGTGAGCGCTTTGGAGAGCTTCTCCATGTCGCCCTTGGTCTTGGGCTCCACGGCCACGGAGATCACCGGTTCGGGGACGAACAGGGTCTCCAGCACGATCGGCTTCTCGGGATCGCAGAGGGTGTCGCCCGTGGTGGTGTTCTTGAGGCCAAGCACGGCGCCCAGATCACCCGCACGCAGCTCGTCCACTTCCTCGCGCTCATCAGCCTTGAGCACCACCAGGCGGGAGATGCGCTCCTTCACATCCTTGGTGGCATTCAGCACGTAGCTGCCCTTGGAGAGGATGCCGGAATACATCCGCACAAAGGTGAGCTTGCCGTAGGGATCGGCCATCACCTTGAACGCCAGGGCGCTGAAGGGAGCGTTGTCGTCCGAGGGACGCACAGCTTCTTCGCCGCTGGGCAGCACACCCTGAATCGGGGGCACATCCACAGGTGCCGGCAGGTAGTCGACAACAGCGTCGAGCACCAGCTGCACACCCTTGTTCTTGAAGGCGGAGCCGCAGAGCATCGGCACCAGGCCATGCTTCAGCACACCATCACGGATCCCCTGCTTGAGCTCCGCTTCGCTCAGTTCGCCGGTTTCGAGGAACTTCTCGATCAGAACTTCGTCGTTTTCAGCAACGCTTTCCATGAGCTTGGAGCGCCACTCAGCGGCGAGCTCAGCCATGTCGGCAGGAATTTCGGTTTCCTCGATATCCGTGCCGAGATCGTTCTTATAGATGTAAGCCTTGTTGCCCACCAGGTCGATGATGCCGCTGAGCTCGCCTTCAGCGCCGATCGGCAGCTGAATCGGAGCTGCCTTGGCTTTGAGGCGATCAACGATCTGCCCATGCACCTTGAGGAAATCGGCGCCGGTGCGGTCCATTTTGTTGACGAACACCATCCGGGGCACCGAATAGCGATCAGCCTGACGCCACACGGTTTCCGATTGCGGCTGCACGCCACCCACGGCGCAGAACACGGCAATCACACCATCGAGCACGCGCATGGAGCGCTCCACCTCAATGGTGAAGTCCACGTGTCCCGGAGTATCAATGATATTGATCCGGTGATCATTCCAGCTTGTGGAGATAGCAGCAGCCGTGATGGTGATGCCACGCTCACGCTCCTGTGCCATCCAGTCGGTTACGGCGGCGCCATCGTGCACCTCGCCGATCTTGTGCACAACACCGGAATAAAACAGGATTCGTTCGGTAGTTGTGGTTTTTCCGGCATCAATGTGTGCCGCAATACCAATATTCCTGACGCGTTCAAGCGGAAAATCGCGAGCCACGTGATGCTCCTAGGGGTGGGCTATAAAAGCGGGCGCAACTATACAGGCTGATCCTCAGGCAGCCGTTGGCCCTGGGTGATTGAGGATGGAGATCAATAGCGGTAATGGGCAAAAGCCTTGTTGGCTTCGGCCATCTTGTGGGTTTCTTCGCGCTTGCGAACGGCGCTGCCGGCTTCGTTGGCGGCATCCATCAGCTCACCAGCGAGCTTCTGAGCCATGCTGCGGCCATTGCGGGCGCGGGAGAAGCTCACCAGCCAGCGCAGGGCCATGGCGGTGCCACGCTCCTGGCGCACTTCCATGGGCACCTGGTAGGTGGCACCACCCACACGGCGAGCACGCACTTCCACCAGGGGGGTGGCGTTCCGCACGGCGGTTTCGAACACTTCCACGGGGTCAGCGCCGGTGCGCTCGCCAATCAGGCCGAAGGCATCCGAGAGGATCCGCTGGGCTGTGGATTTCTTCCCATGCTTCATCAGGCGGGCCACGATCATCGAGGCCAGGCGGCTATTGAACTGGGGGTCCGGCAGGATCGGGCGCTTCTCGGCTGCGTTACGGCGTGACATGGAGGGAGGGGATCAGCAGGTGATGGGTGTCGTGGTGGGGGTGGAGATCACTCCTTAGGGGTCTTGGCGCCGTACTTCGAGCGGCTCTGACGGCGATCTTTCACACCGGCGGTATCGAGCGTGCCGCGAATGATGTGGTAACGAACACCGGGCAGGTCTTTGACACGGCCGCCGCGGATCAGCACAACTGAGTGCTCCTGCAGGTTGTGACCGATGCCAGGGATGTAGGCGGTCACTTCAAAGCCTGAAGTGAGGCGCACGCGGGCCACCTTGCGTAGGGCCGAGTTCGGCTTCTTCGGGGTGGAGGTGTACACCCTGGTGCACACGCCGCGACGCTCGGGGCAGGCCCGCAGCGCAGGAGATTTGGTCTTGCGGGAGAGGCTCTGCCGCTCGGAGCGGATCAGTTGCTGGATGGTTGGCATCTAGGACCGGGGGCAGGCCATCGGGCCGACCGGATTCGACAATCGACCACATTACCTGAGCGTGGTTTAGTCCTCCAGCACCCGGCTGAAGGCGGTGCCGCAGGCACAGCTGCGCACATCGCTGCCACCGCTGAGCAGAAAGCCGCCGCCGGAGAGGTTGCCCTTGTAATCCAGGCGCATGCCTCGCAGCAGCTCCAGCTGGTCGGGGTTGCCGTGCAGGGTGATGCCGTCGGCACGGGAGATCGGCACACCGGTGCCTCGGCCCGCCCGCAATTGCAGCGCCCAGGCTTCACAGCTGCCCTCCACCAGGCTGATATGGGCCAGCCCGGGTTCGCCACCGCGCACCGAAAGGCGGCAGAGCTCGGCGGCGGCCTGGGTGGTGATCTGCAGGCTCGGGGTTGGCTCCATGGCGGTGGTTAGCGGTTTGGACTCAGCACAATGCCCAGGCCATTGTGGATGGCCGCACCGATGCCGCGGCCACGGGTGCCGTTGCGGCCACTCACCATCAGGCGTGTGGAGCTGCCGCCATCGAGGTTGAGGGCTTGCTGCAATCCCAGCTTCCGCATCAACTGTGCGGTTTCCCGCAGGGTGGGGCCGCGGTTGCCCTGTCCCTCGACGGCCACCAACCAGAGCTGTTGGCCATCGCTGGCCACCACGCTGCGCGGGGCCTGCTGGCGCATGAAGGGTGCGCTGAACCGTTCAGCTGTGCCGTTCAGCACCAGGGCCCCGCGGTTGAGCAGCAGCGGTCCCGCTTGAATCAGGAATGCCTTGGGTTCGAAGCCCTGGGGTGTGAGTTGGCGTTCCAGGCTCACCGTTTCGCCGGCTTTCAGCGGCAGGGCCGCTCCGCCGCGCGCCACGATCAGGGTTTGGCCCCGGTGCAGGGGCACCCCCGCCTTCAGTTGGTTCGGGCTGAGGGTGCGGCTCACCTGATCAGCGCTGAGAATCACGCCGTGTTCGCGGCCGGTGATGGCGCGGTAGCGGGGCCCCCAGAGGCTGTTGTATTGCGCCAACCCCTTCTGGGCCCAGCCACTGTTGAGCGCGGTGAGGGGCAAGGTGGCGCCATTGCTGGTGCGAATCCAGCTCTGCAGCCGCACCCGGCCGAATTCCGGTAGTTCGCCGCTGTTCCAGGCGATGGCGCCGCGATCCAGGATCGGCCCTGACAGCCATTGCCCCTGATCGCGCAAGCCCCCAAGCGGCAGGGCGGCGATGCGATTGAAGAAGCCGCCATTGAGGGCGGCCACCGCTCCCTGGGAGCGGGCCAGGTGCCAGAGCGACCCCAGCCCCACCATGTTGCGGCGGCTCAGGGGCACCAGGGCCATGCGACCGGTGGCTGGGTTGAAGCGCACAAAGCTCACCAGGAAGCGCCTGTGGCCCAATCCCAATTGGCGTTGCTCCAGTCGCAGGCCGCTGTTGAGGCCTGGCACCAGTGCCGTGGGCCGCTTGGCCATCGGCGCCAGTGCGGTCGTTTTGCGGTCCAGCACCAACCGGGCGGGGTTGCCCAGGCTCAGCTCATCCCATTGGCTCAGCGGCAGCAGCACGGTGCCATTGCCGAGACCTGCTGCCACCCCTCGGCGCCGCAGCGCTGTGGCAGCGGCAGCGGCATTGTCAAGGGGCAGTTCCAACTGGCCGCGCTGGCGGGCCAGCAGGGCCGGGCCGCTGAGGTCGAGCACCACGCGATGGCCGCCGTTGCTGCGCGAGTCCCGCAGGCGCACAAAGCGTGGGCTTGGCAGCGTGAGGGCCAGCCGCTCTCCATCTCCGCTGGCCGCCGGTTCGAGCTGCAGACGCACACCGTTGCGGCGCAGCAGCCCGCCCACCTCAACCGCCACCTCATCGTCGAGCTGCACCAGCTCGCTAGCAGGCACCTTGAGCTCGGAGCTGAACCACTGCAGCGTGAGCCCATCGCTGGAGTTGCCACTGCGCTGCATGCCCAGCCGGCTCTCCAGCAGATCAAGGGGGAGCCACAACCTGCCGGGATTGCCGTGTTGCCAGCGCCAGGCGATCGGCAGCGCTTCGCCGTTGATGCTCAGTTCCCGTCCGTCTTGGGAGGTTGCCTCCAGCAGCCGCATCAGCGGGGGTGGAGCGGGGGGAGGGCTGACGGGCAGCACGATGCACCCCAACGAGAGCTCGCAACTTAGCCAGGATGCGAGCTTTTAGGATCTTTCTTTGGCGCGGCCGCGAGCATTCCTTTTTGCAGGGAATGGGTCTGGCCCAGCAGTGATTCTTACCCCGATGTCCTTGCACCCCACCGCCGTCTGGCCCCATTGCGACAGCCCGGCTCCGGCCGCTGTTGCTGGCGAGAAGGATGCCTGCGGCGTGGGCTTTTTGGCGCAGCTGCAGGGTGAGCAGTCCCACTGGCTGCTGCAGCAAGCTCTGCGGGGCCTCGGTTGCATGGAGCACCGCGGTGGTTGCGGTGGTGATGGGGATTCCGGTGATGGCGCCGGTGTGCTGAGCGGGATCCCGTGGAGCTATCTCGAGGCGGTGTGGCCGCAAGCGGCGGCGGCAGCTGGCAGTTCCCGTGGCCTCGGCATGGTGTTTTTGCCGGCGGATGCCGCTCGGGCCGACCAGGCCCGCAGGTTCTGCGATGAGGAGGCCGTGCGCCTCGGCCTGCGGCCCCTGGGCTGGCGTGTGGTGCCGGTGGATGCGGCGGTGCTGGGGCCCCTGGCCCGTGGCACGGCGCCGTTGATCGAGCAGTGGCTGGTGGCTGCCGATGTGGAGGGTGATGCCCTGGAGGCACTGCTGTTCCGCTTACGTCGCCGCTGCGGTGATCGAGCCCGCGCGGCGTTCGGCTCCCAGGCCAGCGATCTCTATTTCGCCTCCCTCAGCAGCCGCACCGTGGTTTACAAGGGCATGGTGCGCTCTGAGGTGCTGGCGGCTTTTTATGCCGACCTGCGCGATGAGCGCTTTGCTGTGAGCTTTGCGGTGTACCACCGCCGCTTCAGCACCAACACCTTGCCGCGCTGGCCCCTGGCGCAGCCCATGCGGTTGTTGGGGCACAACGGTGAGATCAATACGTTGTTGGGCAACCTCAACTGGGCCCGGGCATCCGAAAGCAGCCTGGATGCGGTCTGGGGTGATGCGGCTGGCGATCTCAAGCCGGTGGTGAATGCCGCCTTCAGTGATTCAGCCAACCTCGATGCCACGCTCGAGCTGCTGGTGCGCAGCGGCCGACCGATCACCGAGGGCCTGCTGACCCTGGTGCCAGAGGCGTTCCGCAACCAGCCTGAGCTGGCCGATAAGCCTGAGGTTCAGGCGTTCTATGAGTATTCGGCCTGCACCCAGGAACCCTGGGATGGCCCGGCGCTCCTGGTGTTTGCCGATGGCTGCAGCGTGGGCGCCACCTTGGATCGCAACGGCCTGCGGCCGGCCCGTTACTGCATCACCAGCGATGGCTTTGTGGTGATGGGCTCGGAAACCGGTGTGGTGGAACTGGAGGAAAGCCGCATCATCGAAAAGGGGCGCCTTGGCCCTGGTCAGATGCTGGCTGTGGATCTGCAGCAGGGGCGCCTGCTGCGCAATTGGGATGTGAAGCGTGAGGTGGCCGGGCGCCACCCCTATGGCCAGTGGCTGGCTGAGCATCGCCGCAACCTGGAGCCCCAAGCCTGGACCGCCACCAAGCAACTGGGGGATCTGGAGCTGCTGCAGCAGCAAACGGCCTTTGGCTTCACCGCCGAAGACTTCGAGCTGGTGATCGAGGACATGGCGGCCGCTGGCAAGGAGCCCACCTACTGCATGGGGGATGACATCCCCCTGGCGGTGCTCTCCGATAAACCGCACCTGCTCTACGACTACTTCAAGCAGCGCTTCGCCCAGGTCACCAACCCGCCGATCGATCCGCTACGGGAAAAGCTGGTGATGAGCCTGGAGATGCATCTGGGCCGCCGCGGTTCGGCCCTGCGGCCCGAGGCTGCAGCGGCAGGGATGCTGCACCTCGACAGCCCGATCCTGAATGAGGCGGAGCTTGAGGCTGTGACCCGCCAGGGTCTGCCCAGCATCACGCTCTCCACGCTGGTGCCGGTGGCCGCTGGCCCCGCTGGCCTGGAGCAAGCGGTGAAGCGGCTGCAGAGCCAAGCCGAAGTGGCCGTGCGCGATGGTCACACGATTCTGGTGATCTCTGATCGCGGGGTCACTGCCGCCAATACCACCATCCCGGCCCTGCTGGCGGTGGGGGCGGTGCATCACCACCTGCTCAACCTGGGTCTACGCCTGCAGACCTCCCTGGTGGTCGATACGGCGCAGTGCTGGAGCACCCATCACCTGGCGTGTCTGGTGGGCTTTGGCGCCAGCGCCGTGTGCCCTTGGCTCACCTGGGAAACCACCCGCCACTGGTTGGATCAACCCAAGGTGCAGAAGGGCATCGAACTGGGCAAGTTGCCGGCCCTCAGCGTGGAGCAGGTGCAGGCCAACGTGCGCGAAGCCCTGGAGAACGGGCTGCGCAAGATCCTCTCCAAGATCGGCATCTCCCTGCTGGCCAGTTATCACGGCGCTCAGATTTTTGAGGCCATCGGCATTGGTGCTGATCTGATCGAGCTGGCCTTCAAGGGCACCACCAGCCGGGTGGCAGGTCTCTCCATTGGCGATCTGGCCAGCGAAACCCTGAGCCTGCATGCCAAAGCCTTCCCGGAGCTCAACCGCAGCAAGCTCGAATTCATGGGCTTTGTGCAGTACCGCTCCGGCGGTGAGTACCACCTCAACAGCCCGGAGATGGCCAAGGCCCTGCATGCCGCTGTGAAGGCAGGCCCGGGCTACGACCACTTCAACACCTACAAAACCCTGCTGGAAAACCGTCCGGTCACCGCGCTGCGGGATCTGCTGGAGCTCAAGCCGGCCCCCGCACCGCTGCCGATCGATCAGGTGGAGAGCGTGGAGAGCATCTGCTCCCGCTTCTGCACCGGCGGCATGAGCCTGGGTGCGCTCTCACGGGAGGCCCATGAGGTGTTGGCCGTGGCGATGAATCGCATCGGCGGCAAGAGCAACAGCGGCGAGGGCGGCGAGGATCCAGCCCGCTTCAAGGTGCTCAATGATGTGGATGCCGAAGGGCGATCCACCACGCTGCCCAGCATCGGTGGCTTGCGCAATGGCGACACTGCCTGCTCAGCCATCAAGCAGATCGCTTCCGGTCGCTTTGGGGTCACGCCGGAGTATCTGCGCAGCGGCAAGCAGCTGGAGATCAAGGTGGCCCAGGGGGCCAAGCCCGGGGAAGGCGGTCAGCTGCCCGGGCCCAAGGTGGATTCGTACATCGCCTGGCTGCGCAACAGCAAGCCTGGTGTGGCGTTGATTTCTCCGCCGCCCCACCACGACATCTATTCGATTGAAGATCTGGCCCAGCTGATCCACGATCTGCACCAGGTGCACCCTGCGGCGCAGGTGAGCGTGAAGCTGGTGGCTGAAATCGGTATCGGCACGATTGCGGCTGGTGTAGCCAAGGCCAATGCCGATGTGATTCAGATTTCCGGTCACGACGGGGGCACCGGTGCTTCACCGCTGAGCTCGATCAAGCACGCCGGAGGGCCCTGGGAGATGGGTCTCACCGAGGTGCATCGTTCACTGCTGGAGAACGGCCTGCGTGATCGGGTGCTGCTGCGCGCCGATGGTGGCCTCAAGACCGGCTGGGATGTGGTGATTGCTGCCCTGCTCGGGGCTGAGGAGTATGGCTTCGGTTCGGTGGCGATGATCGCCGAGGGCTGCATCATGGCCCGCGTTTGCCACACCAACAATTGCCCTGTGGGTGTGGCCACCCAGAAGGAGAATCTGCGCAAGCGCTTCCCCGGTGTTCCCGAGCACGTGGTGAACTTCTTCCTCTACGTGGCTGAGGAGGTGCGTCAGCTGCTGAGCGTGCTCGGTGTGGCCAGCCTGCATGAGCTGATCGGCCGCACTGAACTCCTGCAGGCGCGTCAGGTGCAGCTGGCCAAAACCAAGGCCCTGGATCTCACCTGCTTGCTGGCGCCGATCGCCGGTTCAGAGGATCGCTCCTGGCTCACCCATTCCGAGCAGGCCCACAGCAATGGGCCGGTGCTGGAAGACCAGCTTCTGGCTGATGCTGAGTTGATGGCGGCGATTGAGGGCCATGGCCGCTTGGCTCGCACGGTGCCGATCATCAACACCGATCGCAGTGTTTGCGCGCGTTTGGCCGGTGAGATCGCCCAGCGTCATGGCAACACCGGCTTCGGGGGCCAGCTGGATCTCACCTTTGAAGGCGCGGCCGGCCAGAGCTTTGGTGCCTTCAACCTGCAGGGCATGAATGTGCGCCTGGTGGGTGATGCCAACGATTACGTGGGCAAAGGCCTCTGCGGTGGTCGGCTCACTGTGGTGCCAGCGGCCGGTGGCAATGATCCCGGTAGCCAGGTGATCCTGGGCAACACCTGCCTCTATGGCGCCACCGGTGGTGAGTTGTTTGCCTATGGCCGTGCCGGTGAGCGCTTTGGTGTGCGCAACAGCGGTGCCCGCACCGTGGTGGAGGGGGCCGGCGACCACTGCTGCGAGTACATGACCGGCGGTGTGGTGGTGGTGCTGGGCAGCACCGGCCGCAACGTGGCCGCGGGCATGACCGGTGGTGTGGCCTTCCTGCTCGACGAGGACGACCGCCTCACCCCGCGGGTGAATCCCGAGATCGTGGCGATCTGTTCGCTCACCACGCCCGAACAGGAGGGGGTGCTGAAGCCCTTGCTGGAGGCCTATCTGGCTGAAACGGGCAGCAGTAAAGCAGCGGCGATCCTGGCGGATTGGAGCAGCTGGAAAGCTCGCTTCAAGCTGCTGGTGCCCCCCAGTGAGTTGGCCAACATGGGATTGGCCCAGAAGCAGGCCGTGACGGCTTGAGCTCACTCCGAGGGGTTGCCGTTGTGTCGGTGATCCCTACGGATCTGTTCAATCGCTTGACCCGCCAGTTGCGCTGATTAGCGTTCGCTTGCTCACGGCGAGGCATTGGCTCAGCACGCACCGATCGTGGCCGCTCTGGCCCTGCTGGCCGCGTCGCTGCCAGCGTCGCTGCGTGCTGCTCAGGTTCAGGTGCAGCTCCAGCGGGTGGAGATTCGTCAGGCCCCGGCGCAGCCTGAGGCCTATCAGCCGCTGATTGCACCGCTGTTGGGGCAGCCGGTGGGCGCCTTGCAGTTGGAGCAGCTGCGCGATCGGCTTGAGAAGGAGCTCTTGCGCCATCGCACGCTCGGCGTGCTGCGTCTGCCGGAGCAAGACGTCAGCGATGGCGTGGTGGAGATGGTGTTTGAACCCAAGCTGCTGGGGGAGGTGCGGGTGGACGCCTCCATACCCCATCGCCTTGATGATGGCTGGGCTAAGCGGTTTGTGCTGGTGAACCTCAAGCCTGGGGAGCCGATTCGGCTTGATCGGCTTGAGTCATCGCTGTTGAAACTCAATGATTTGGCTGGGGTGAAGGCCAAGAGCCAGTTGCTGCCGGTGCCGGGCACAAACCGGATGGATGTGTTGTTGAAGCTCTCCGACACCAAGCTGCTCAACGGCAAGGTGGATCCCAATAATTTGCTGAATGGTTTGTTTGGCGATGCCCAACTCAGTGCCCAGGGCAAAGCCAATGATCTGTTTGGCCGCGGTGAACGGCTCGATCTGGATCTCAAGGGGGCTGGCTTCAAGCCCGATCTCACGCAGCGGGGCACCAAGGCCACCTTGCAGTTGCCGCTTTCACCAACGGGGGCCAGCGCCACGATCAAGCTGAATTGGAATGATTACTCGGTGGTGGGTGAACCTGGGGTGCCGAATGATGCGATTGCCGGTAATACACGCCAGTTGAAAGTGGATCTGCAGTTGCCCTTGGAGCGGCAGTTGGCCTACACCACGGTGGCTCAATTCAATTTTGAAGCATCGCGCTACATCAACAACTTCTTTGAGCAGCCGCTCACCGATCGAAGTAAAACTGTGGGTCGCGGCAATGTGTTCAAGCAATGGCACAATGATTTTGCCGGTAAGGCCATCAACAATCTCCTCGGTACCGTGAGCCTTGGTCAGATGAATCTGGCCAGCAATGCCCTGCAAGACAGCCAGGATGCCTTGGGGCCTGGAGTGGATGGTTTCTTTGCCAAGGCCAATCTGAGTTTCAACCGCGTGCAGATGCTGACGCAAGGCACGGAGCTCACGTTGAATCTCAACGGCCAGAAAGCCCTGGTGAACAATCTTGATCTCACTGAATCCCTCAACCTGGGGTTCCCTGGCGGTGTACGGGCCTATCCCCCTGGTCAGAGCATGAGCAACGATGGTGTGGTGGGCCAGTTGGATTTGGCCTATTACTTCACGCCCAAATTCAAGCTGTTTGCGGTGCTGGATGCGGCCTGGGGCCGGCTCTACAACGAGGAGTGGAGTGGTCAGCCCTTCAGCAATGAGGTGTCGCTGTTTGGCACCGGTGCCGGCATGCGCTGGAAGTTCCGCGATGACACCTCCCTGCAGGCCCTGGTGACCCATCCGCTCGGGCCCGAGCTGGAGAACCCCTACGGCGTGGATGCTGCGAACCAACAACCTGGCTGGCAGCTCTGGGCAGGTTTGGAGTGGTGTTTCTGATGGGGCATCTGCAACGGCTATTGCTGGCAACGGCCCTGGGGCTGAGTGTCATGCCGGCGGCCCAGGCTCAGCTCCCCAGCGGCTCGTCGGTGCGCTCGGGCCGGGTTGGCATTCAGCGCAGTGGCAATGAGCTGATCATCCGCAGCGCCAGTGAGCGCAGCGTGATCAATTGGAATCGCTTCTCGATCGGCCCTGATCAGATCGTCACGTACTACCAGCCCTCGCGCAGCAGCACGGTGCTGAACCAGGTCACCGGTGGCATCCGCAGTGTGATCAGTGGTCTGTTGCAGAGTTGCCTCAGTGGCGGTGGCGAGTGTCGCCCCACGGAAGGCCGCGGCACGGTGGGTGGCGGCGTGATTCTGGTGAACCCCGCCGGCATCTCGGTGCTGGGGGGGCACATCATCACGGATCACACCCTGCTCACCACGGCGGGGATCAATGTTCAGCAGTTCATTGATTCCGGTGTGATCAATCTCACCCTGGCGGGTGATGGCTTGATTGAGATCGGCAAGGGTGCCACCTTGAGCGGACCGTTGAAGAACCCCTCCGGCTTGGAGGGGTTGGCTGTGGTGGCGCCGCGCATTGTGGTGGATGGCAGCGTGAACCTCCCCGAGGCCAGCGGTTTCGTGGTGCAGCCCCAGGCCAAGGGGCTGACGCCGTTTGTGTTCAACAACGTGCGGCCAAGCCGTTCGTTTCTCAAGCTTGATCCTGGGGTGCATCACAGCGGCGTGAGCACCGTGCATGAGGAATCGGATCGCACGCGCTGGTTTTTGCTTAATGGCGCGATTCGAACATCGGATCCATGCCCAGCTGGGGCTGAGGGGACGTCCGACTGCTACTCCGTGACAGAGCATCTGACGACTGACAGCACCCTGAAGCGTGAATTCCCGCTCAAGACCTACACGGTGGCGACGCTTCCAGCGATCAGCTCATCACTGTGGTCGGTGCTGCCCTGGGCGATCACCAGCACGCGCCTGGAAACCACAGAGCGGCCCCCTGGCATCGAGCCCGCGTCTGGTTGTGAGCCCAACGGCGGTGAGAACGGCTCCGGTGAAGCGGTGTGCGTGCGGGATGGCTTGGCCCGGTTCCAGCGGCGTCAGCGTGAGTGGCTCACAGCGCAATCCACGCTGTTGAGCCTCCAGCCACAACCCCAGCAGCGGCTCAGCTTGGAGGCCACCGCTGATGGCCGAGTGCTGCTCAAGCGCGCCAGTTCTGAGCAGGAGCCTGAAGAACCGCAGGAGGAACCCAACGATCTGCAGGCTGGTGGATCCTGCCCGGCTGAGCCCGGCCTGCAGGCTCCCTCAGCGCCACTGCAGTCGCGTGAGAGCGTGCAGAAGCTGTTGCTGGAGACCCTGGTGGCCGGTGAGCTAGTGAAACCCAACAGCCAGATCATTCCGGAATCGATCCCCCCGCTGGATTCCCTGTGCAACGGCGATGGTCAAACGGTTCAGGTGATGGAGCCGGGTGCCGATCAGCCGAAAACCGTGCCGATTGGTGGTTGTTTGCAGCTCACCGCAGTGCGCAGCGGCTGTGAGGCGGGAGAAGGCGGCGCCTCCCAAAGCCCTGGTGCGATCAATTTCACCTTGGGAAGCCATTCCCCCGCCACGCAGCCTGATTGCAATATCAACGAACCTGAGTCGTGTTTGGGGCATATCACCGATCGTTCGCCGGTGAGTTTTGCGGTGACCAGTGGCTCCACCACCCAGATGCTCAACAGCCAGGGTGAGCCGATCAATGGATGTGGCAGTCGCAGCACGCTGATCGCACCGCTGCCCCAGGTGCTCTGGAATCACCTGCTGGATTCCTCCACCCAGATCTCCACCGATCCGGCAGGTTCCACGCCCACCCCCAATGGCTTGGCCACAGGGGGGGAGCGCCAGGGGCAGTTGCAGTCGTTCCGTTGTGATGGCGTGCTGAAGCCGGTGGATCCCAAGTTGCCGGCCCATCTGCAGAACATTCTTCAAGCGGGCGCTGGTGCATCAGCGCCAGGTTCTGTGCTCTCGTGCACCTACCAAGAGAGCTGCTCGCCTCCAGGGCTGGCGCGGATTCAATCTCGCAAGCTGTTTGAACTGCCGCCTGGGCAAACGATGTCAACGCGATTGCTCAGCCAATTGATTTCCAGGCTTCAGATCAAGGTGAAGGAGGGGGATGGATTTAATGCGATCACCTTGCCACCGAGTGCCCCTAATACGCCGCAAACGGCTGGGGCTGTGGTGCCTGCGGGGCAACTCCTGCAGCTGGCTGAACAGCTCGATGAACGTCGCACTGTTTCTTTTGGCGGTAAAACCTATTCCACAACGGCACAGCCCAAGATTGAAGTGAATCCTGGCGGGCAGCAAAGCAGTTTTGTGCCCCAGGCTGGCCAAGAGTATGTGGTGACATACACCAACAAGCTGGAGGTGAAAGACCAGCCTCGTCCATTGCCTAATCAGCCGAAGTATGTATATCCCTGTTTAGAGATTTCTAAAACAGGGTGTTCTGAGGCGCGGCTGGAGTTTCGACCCAGCGGCCCCCTTCGCTCGATTTATGGAGGGAATAAAACCATCACCATGCTGGCCAATGGTGGCCCCCACCGGATGTGCCCCCTGGCGGCCAGTTCCAGTCAGCAGCGCTCGGGCACGATTGATCTCAGGGAGCTCAATGCTGTGCCTCAAACCACGGCATCAAGTCCTCTCCCGGGTCTGCAAACCCGTTCGAGTTTGAATGCGGGTGCCAGTTTCAGTGTTTCCGGAGTGCCTCAAGAGCAGGGGCAGCCCGCACCACTGAGACTCACTCTGGCCAACCCTGAGTGCCGCGGTGGGCCTGGAACTTCCGCTTGCGTGAAGTTTGAAAAGCAGTGGATTGGTGCGCCCCCCGCGAACGCCGGTTCTCCCTTGATCAGCTTGAAGCGTGATGGCGAAGCCCCGTTGACTGTGAGCCAGGAGAGTGGTCAGAAGTGCTACGGAAATTTGCAGCCTGGAGAAACATTCACTGTGAGTGCCTCTGAACAGCTCGTTCGTGGTCAACGTGATGTTGAGATGGTGCAGGCCACCGATCAGGTCACGGTGAAGGCAGGCCAGGCAGAGCCCCCGGTTCTGCGCGTGGTGAATCGCGCCAAGACCAATCAAAAATGCATTCGGGTTGAAAAGCGTTTGGAGGTGCAGGGGCAGCCCCAGGCTTCGTCCCAAACCTTCAAGGCCAACTTGATTGTGCAGCCTGCCAGCAGTAAACCCTTCCAGCTTGATCTCACGCCTGGACAGGCCCAGGTGAAATGTTTTGACCGCCGTGAGCTGCAGTCATTTGTGCTGACCGAAACGCTTCCGTCAGATGCTGCTGTTGTGCATTATCAAACCTTGGTGGATGGCGTAGCGGTGGCCTCGGGGGGGCAGGCCATGGCACGCCAGGCAGTGCGCGGCAACAACGCCAATGTGGTGCTTGTGAATGTGCCCAAATCTGAATTGGTGGGGCAGGCCTGCTTGGAGGTGCAAAAGCTTTGGCTCAAGAATGGTCAGCCGGTGGATCAGCCTGGCTTCCCTGGCGTGAGTTCGATCAAGGCTGGTACGCCTGGCCAGGAGCAGGAGGTGCTGGCTGACTTGAAGTCTCAAGGTTTGGCAAGGCGTTGTCAGGTGCTGCGGCAAGGGGAAACATGGCGGCCGCAGGTGGTGGAAACCAACCGGGCTGGTGGTGATTGGCAGCCCTCCATTGGGGCGATCACGGCAACATCGCGTCAGTCGGTTGGTGACGATGCGCAACCCCAAGCGTTTGGTCCCTCGGTGAATCCCTCTGGTAATGCGATCAAGGTGAGTGGCCTGAACATCATTGCCGGTAATACCGATCGGGTCACCCTGGTGAACGAATATCGGCCTTCAGTGCGAGTTCCTGCTGGGATGGCTTGCCTGCGGGTGCGCAAACAGAATGCCGGGATGCCTCCTGCTGGTGCTGCTCAGGTGGGCCTCACCTTCTTGAGTTCTGTTCCTTTAAGTGTGCCGAATGCGCAAGGGAAACTGGTGCAGCAGCCGGGTCGTCAGGCCCCCTATCGCTTCAGCCACAATCTTGATCTTGCTCAAGGTTCTTATGCGCCGATTGTTTGTTATGAGAAATCTAATTTCTCTGGTGATATCCGTTTGGTGGAAACCTTGCCTGCGGGCGTGAAGCCCGATGCCGTGACGCCAACTCCCAATGCGGCTGGTGAAATCGTTGTGCGAGGGGCTGATCTCAAAGCGGATACCACTCTTGATCTCAATATCGTCAACGACTACTACCAAAGACCGCCCCAGCCCAGGGAGCCTTTGGTGCCCGAGTTGCCCCAGCGAAAGGAACCTCCAAAACTCAGCTTCAATGCACCTATTGCACCGAGTTGCATCAGCGTGAGCAAGCAGGGTGATGCCCCTGGGGTGTTCAGCCTGCAGCTCTCAGCGGGCAGTGTGCTGACCACCGGATCCATGCAATTTGTGCTGGGGCCCAGTCAAACGCAACAGATCTGCGCGGTCAGTGCTGATGCCAAGGTGCCGGTCCGGTTTGCGGTGAGTGAATCGCCGGCTCCAGGCTCGTTTGTCAGTGGTTTGCTTGTGAATGGTCAACCCCAGGCACCGGCTGGGGATGGCAACAGCAGCAAAATAGCAACGGTGTCTGTGTTTCCTAACGGCAGCGCCACGTTGAGTTTCCAGAACCGCAAGAACCCGATTCCGATTCCCCAGCTCACGCCCCAGCGTGTGCCGCCACTGCAGCTTCAAGCCAAGCCCAATCCTCAGCCCACTCCCCCCAGCTGCGTCACAGTGACCAAGAGCGGTGCGGCATCCGGGGCGTTCAATGTGGTCTTGTCGGCCGGCAGTGTGCTCACCACCGGTGCTCAGCAGTTTGTGTTGCAGCCTCAACAATCCCAGTTGCTGTGCGCCATCAGCCCCGATCCGGGGCAGCCGGTGCGCTTTGCCGTGAGTGAAACGCCTGCAGCTGATTCCAGGGTTGCTGCAGTGCGGCTCGATGGCCAGCCCCAGCCCCTGGCGGTTGATGGCGCAGCCACTACCACCAGTCTGTCGCTGGCTCCCAACGCGGAGGCCACGCTCGCCTTCGAGAACCGTGGCGTTCCAGTGCCCACGCCACAGCCATTGCGCAGTCCCATTCCTCTGCCGCCTGGGGTGCGCTTTGTGCCTCAGCCGCGTCCGCTTGCTGCTGCAGGCTTGAAGCCGCCGCTGCCACTGCGTTTTTCGCGCTTTGATCAGCAGCAGCGTGCGTTCGTGTTCGTGATCCCTGGCGGCCCCGAGCTGCCTGTCAGCGAGTCCGCCATGGAGCAGTTGCCCCTGCAGGTCAGCCATGGCGGACGGCTTTTTGAACTGCGCCGTCCGCAACTGGTGCGGGGCCTCTACTGAATCAGGCCAGCGCTGCCACCGCGTTTTGCAGGGCCTGGTGGCGATCCAGTTCGGTGCGCTGGGCGGGAAGCTTGTTGAACAAGCCCAGCTTCTCCAAGCGGCGACGGGTGGTGCCGCTGGCGCCCACCACATACACCTGACGTCCCACTTCAATGGCTTCTTCCACGGCGTTCTCGACCGCCAGAGCTGCGGTCACACCGAGGTGAGACACATCGGAGAGATCAAATACCACGGCTTTGCATTCACCAATTGCGTTGTGTTCGCGATTGATCGCCTTGGCAACGCCGAAGATCATGGCGCCGTTGAGTTGGAACAGCAGGATCTGGCCGTTGCCCTGATCAAGCAACTGGCGCTCTTCGCTGGTGATGTTGAGATCACCATCGCCGGTGCTCACGGATTTCACCGATTTGCTCTGCAGAGAGCTCATCTTGTCGATGGTGAGGATGTTGGCGATGAACACGCCCACGAACACGGCGGTGATCAGATCGACCAGCACGGTGAGGCCAATCACCAGATACATGATCAGCGCTCCATTGAGCGAGATCTTGTGAGCTCGGCGAATGAATGACCAATCAACGATGTCGACACCCACTTTCAGGGCAATGCCGGCCAGCACCGCCTGGGGGATTTCCGCGGCGAGCTGGGCACCCAGCAGGATCACCAGCATCAAGATCACAGCTCGGCTGATGCCAGAGAGCGCACTGCGGCCGCCGCTTTGGATGTTCACCACGGTGCCCATCGTGGCTCCGGCACCCGGCAAGCCACCGAAGAGGCCACTCACCAGGTTGCCGAGGCCCTGGCCGATCAATTCCTTGTTGGAGTTGTGTTCTGTGCGAGTGATGCTGTCGGCCACCACCGAGGTGAGCAGGGCATCGATGCAGCCCAGCATCCCCAGCACCGCGGCATCCACCACCATCAGCTGCAGTTCACCGGCCGTGAAGAGGGGCAGCTGCAGGTGCGGGAAGCCCGAGGCGATTTCGCCGATTCGGCGCAGATCATCAGCGCCGCCATGGCCCAGCAGGGGAAGCGACACCAGCGTGCCCACCACCAGGGCAATCAGCTGGGGCGGGGCAACCCGCTTCAGCTGTTTTGGCGTGAACCACAGGATCGCCAGGGTGAGCACCGCCAGGCACACCTCCAGGGGCCGGGCCTGACTGACCAGTTGCGGCAGCGACTGCAGCGTGCCGATCACCCCCCCCTTGGGGCTGGCCTGGCCGAGGAATGGGCCCAGTTGCAGGATGATCAGGATCAGGCCAATGCCGCTCATGAAGCCCGAGATCACCGTGTAGGGCATCTGGGTCACGTAGCGACCGAGGCGCAGCAGCCCGAAGCCGATCTGGAACAGGCCGGCCAGCATCACCACGGTGAAGGCCATGGCCATGCCGTGTTCGGGGTTGCGGGCCGTGAGGCTTGCAAGCACGGCGGTCATCACCACCGTCATCGGGCCGGTGGGCTCGGAAATCAGTGTGGGCGTGCCGCCAAACAAGGCGGCGAACAGACCCACCAACACTGCGCCCCACAACCCTGCAGTGGCGCCCGCTCCGCTGGCCACGCCGAAGGCCAGGGCCATGGGCAGGGCGATCACCGCGGCCGTGACACCGCCGAAGAGATCACCGCGCAGATTGTTGACGCTGATCCTGTTGAACACGCTGCTCAACCGAAACGTTGCCGCCGCAGCCGGGGCCATAGAAGGGGTTTTGCGTAGCGCGCGAAACACTAGGACCTTCTGCCATGTCCTCAGGCTGCGTTCAGCGCGGGTGCTGCTGCATCAGCCGTTGCACCTCTCCGGCGTGGTAGCTGCTGCGGGTCAGTGGCGTGCTCACCACCTGCAGGAAGCCCAGCTCTGTTTCACCGTGCTGGCGGTAGTGCTCGAACTGCTGGGGCGTCACGAAGCGATCCACGGGCAGATGCTTCGGGCCCGGGGAGAGGTACTGGCCGATGGTCACGATGTCCACCTGGTGGCGGCGCAGGTCCTCCAGCACCTCCAGCACCTCGGCATCGCTTTCGCCCAGCCCCACCATCAGTCCGGATTTGCTGTAGCAGCGGGGCCAGTGCTGGCGCACGCGCTGCAGCAGCTCCAGGGAGCGCGCGTAGATGGCCTGCGGGCGGGCCCGCTTGTACAGCCTCGGCACGGTTTCGATGTTGTGGTTGAGCACATCGGGGGCTCCCTCCATCACGGCGGCGAGGGCCTCCCAGTTGCCGCAGAAATCCGGGATCAACAGTTCAATCGTGGTGCCCGGCGAGCGCTGGCGGATCTGCTCGATGCAAGCCACGAATTGGCTGGCGCCGCCATCGCTGAGGTCATCGCGGTTCACCGAGGTGATCACCACATGGCGCAGGCCCAGTCGCTGGGTGGCTTCCCCCAGGCGCTGCGGTTCGGTGGGGTCGAGCTCCCGCACGCTCTTGTCGAAATCGATGTCGCAATAGGGGCAGGCGCGGGTGCAACCCGGCCCCATGATCAAAAACGTGGCGGTGCCACCGGCGAAACACTCTCCGATGTTGGGGCAGCTGGCCTCCTGGCAAACCGTGTTGAGCTTGAGATCCAGCAGCAGATCGGCCACAGCGCCGATCCGCTCGCGTTGAGGGGCTTTGACACGCAGCCAGTCCGGCTTCTGCAAGGTCGTCTCCTACGATGGGCCCATCGGGATGTAGCGCAGCTTGGTAGCGCACTTCGTTCGGGACGAAGGGGCCGCAGGTTCGAATCCTGTCATCCCGACTTCGCTGCCCTGAACCAACCCGGTTCAGGTCTGCTGTCGACCCATCCAGCGGCTGTCTGGCGGAATGGTTGTTGTGTGATGGCGGAGCATGGCCGTTCTGCTTGAGCCTCTGTTGCAGCCCGAAGCGGTTGTTCAGGCACGGCTGGCTTTATTGGCTGAGCAGGCTGCTTGGCAGCCCGGTTCAGCCACGGCGGGTTGGCATGCCCGCACCGTGAAGCACAACCGCCAGCTGGATCCGCGCAGTGACCTGCACGGGCAGCTCCAGGAGCTGGTGCTGGCTGCGATGCAAGCCCATCCCCTGGTGCAGGCCACGGCCTTCCCCCGCCGCATTCACAGCCTGCGTTTTTCGCGCTGCGGGGAGGGGGAGGGCTATGGCCGCCACCTGGACAACGCTTGGATGCCCGATGGCCGCAGCGACCTCTCCTTCACCGTGGCCCTCAGTGATCCAGAGAGCTACAGCGGCGGTGATCTTGTGCTGGAGCTCAGCGCCGAGCAGCAGCGGATCCGCCTGCCGGCCGGCCATGCTGTGCTCTACCCCAGCACCCTGTTGCATCAGGTGGAGCCTGTGGGGTCAGGCGAGCGCCTGGTGGCGGTGGGTTGGATTGAAAGCCGCATCCGCCGAGCTGACCAGCGTGAGCTGCTGTTCGAACTTGATACAGCGCGCAGGTTGCAGTTCAGCCAGCACGGCAAGGATGAAGTGTTTGATTTGGTGAGTCGCAGCTACAGCAACCTGCTGCGGCTCTGGGATGGCTGAGCCGGCCGCGGCAGCCACCTGGCTTGAGAAGGATTCGCAGTAGCATTTGTGCTTCTTTGGTCTCTGGTGCCGTGAATTCCCGTTCTGTCGGTCTGTTTCTTGGAGCGCTGGGTTTGATGGCTACTGCCACCGGTTGTGGCTCCAAGCCTGAGGCGATGGAAGGTGGCGAAGCCGGTGGCGCCTCGCAGCAACGGGTGCAGCCCCAGAACTCCGGCGCGATTACGCCAGCTCCTGCGCCGCAGCCGGAGCACTCCGAAGGGGGTGAAGGCGGCGAGGGGGGCGAGAGCTGAGTTGGTTCATTCAGCTCAATTCAGCGCCTGGATAGCCCCGAGGGGTAACCAGGCGGCCCTGCTGCAGCCGGGTGGTGCTGTTGCCGATCAACACCAGCGAAAACATGTCCACCTGCTCAAGCGGCAGGCTGCTGAGGTTGTGAATCTGCAGCTGTTCATCACTGCGGCTGAGCTGGCGGCAGATGGCCACCGGCGTGCTGGCGGGGCGGTGCTCCAGCAGCAACTCCACCGCCCGTCCCAGCTGCCAGTGGCGATCCCTGGAGCGTGGGTTGTAGAGCGCCACCACAAAATCTCCCGCTGCAGCGCCTTTAAGCCGTTGTTCGATCACGCTCCAAGGGGTGAGCCGATCGCTGAGGCTGATGGTGCAGAGGTCGTGCATCAACGGAGCCCCCAGGCGGGCTGCGGCCATCTGAAAAGCCGAGATGCCCGGGTGCACCGCAAAGCTGGGTTGTTCCTGCTCAGGCAGGGTCAGCCATTGCTCCAGGGCCAGCCCCGCCATGCCATACATGCCGCTCTCACCGCTGGAAATCAGCGCCACATTGATGCCCTGGCGGGCCAGCTCCAGGGCCTGCTGGCAGCGCTCCCGTTCGCGGGTGAGCTGGCCTTCAAGCCGCACTTGATCGCAGCGGCGCAGGGGTTCCAGCAGATCGAGGTAGAGGCTGTATCCCACCCAAACCTGGGCTGCCGCCAGGGCGCTGCGGGCAGAGCCTGTGAGCTGATCGAGGGCTCCCGGGCCGGCGCCAATCAACTGCAGCTGGCCCCGCTGCGGCGCCCATGGCCGCGTGGCTTCGCTGATGGCAAGCGTGACAGCTCCCTGCCCCTGGCGCTTGTAGATGGTTTTGGCCTGCAGCAGCGCCGCCGCCTCCCCGGCCGCCAGCAGGCTGGCGGCCTCCGCCACGCTGGGGCAGCCCACTTCGGCGGCCACCACGGTGGAAGGATTGGGCACCGTTTGCTGCGCCAGCTCTTCGGCGGCAAAGAGTTTCAGCGGCCACTGCCGCTCAGCCGCCAGTGCCAGCAGAGCGGCCTCATCGCCTTTGAGCCGATGGCTGGCCAGACCCGCCACGGCTTCTGGCGCCAGCCCCGCTGCAGCCAGGCTGCTGTCCACCGCTTGCCGCAGCAGCTCAAGGCTGCTGTTGCGTTCGCAGCCCACCCCCAGCCACAGCAGCGGGGGGTGCCAGCGGCAGCCGGGTCCGCTGCGGCTGCCAATGCTCAGATCAGCCGCTTCAGCTCCAGCCTCACGCAGCAGGGTGTGGTTCTGCAGCAGCACTGCGCCCGCCTCGGCCTGCCCAGCCTGTTGGGCCAGCGTGAGCGGCAGCTCCCGCGCCGCCTGATGCATCAGTTGATCCCAATCGCCGCTGCCGCGGCGCCAGCCCCAGCCCTTGCCGAAGCTGTCGAGGGGAATGCGTTGTTGGGTGGCGCTGAAGCCGCTGTGCACCACTTCGGCGTGCAGCAGTGGTGCCAGCTTGGCGGCAAAGCGCTCACCGCCCCCCTGGTGGTTGCCAAGCAAGGGCACCAGCCGCTGGCCGTGATCAGCCAGTAGCAGCACCGCGGGGTCGCTCTGTTTGTGTTCCAGCTGGGGGGCGATCAGCCGCACCAGGGCGCCGGCAGCCAGCGCACCCACGATCAGCTCCAGCTCCTGCCAGTGCTGAGCCAACAGCTTCTGTGATCCGTCGCGGTGATGCAGCAGCTCCGGCCTGTGGGGATCCAGCAGGGCTGCTGGCACGGCGATGGCGTCCAGCTCACCGGCCTGCAGCAGGGGTTCGAGGAGTTGCAGGCCAGGTTTTGAGGCGCAGAGGCCCAAACGTTTCAAGAGCGGATCTCCGTTGCGGCTGGCTCAGCCTGGGCGTTTGCCGTGGCGATGTCGGAGGCCGTTGGCTCGCTCCCATTGTTGTTCCCCTCCTCGTTGTCCTGTTCGTTGTCGTCTTCGCTTGCTGCAGAGATTGCCGTGTTGGTGGTACTGGCCTCGGCGGCCGGCTCCTCTGGGCTGAGCTTGCTCTGATCCTGTTCGCTCGGCGCCAGGTCGGCTGCTTCGGCGGCAATGGCCGCAGCTGGTTCGGGTTCCGCTGGCGCCTCGGTTGCCGTTGCGGGCTCGGGCTCTTCAGCTGCTGCTGCCTTGGGCTCTGGCTCTGGCTCTGGCTCGGGTTCAGGTTCGGGTTCTGGTTCAACCGGCAGCGCCGATGGATCAGTGAGCTCCAGCAGCTGGCGCTCATTGAGTTGGCTGCTCAGCCAGGCCGGTGTGCCGTTGCGTCCGGCGGTCATCGACAGCCGCTCCACCTGCGCGTTGAAGGGTGCCCCAAGGGCTTGGCCATCGCTGCCCATCAGCTCCAGAAGGGCGTAGTGATCTCCCGCGGGCAGGCCGGAGAGCCACAGCGGTTGGGCTTGGTCAAGCACCACGCTGGTGCCCTCCAGACTGAGGCGCAGGCGCCACTGGGCATCCCCCGGACGCAGGTTCTGCAGTGGTGCATTCAGGAGCAACCAATTGATCGGCACGGGGGCTCCACTGCTCAGGCTGGGGCCGGCCACGCTCACCAGTTGTGGTGCATCAGCCGCTGGAAGGGCCCCTGGATTGCGTAGGCCCTGGTGCACCTGCCAGCTCAGCCGGGCTTGCCGGTTGCTGGCCGCTTCACCCCAGGGCAGGGCTGCATAGGCCACCAAGCGGTGGCTGCCGGCGCTGAGGGGGGGCATGGCCAGTTCCAGCACGCCTGCGTCGTTGCTGCTGAACACTCGCTGCGGTTCCTCCTGATCGAGTTGAACCACCACATGGGGGCCAGGGCCCAGGGCCTCATTGAATTGAATCGGCCAGTCCCGCAGCTTCAGGCGCAGGGTCCAGCCCCCAGGCTCGAGCACCGCATCAGCCGCAGGAGAGACCAGCTCCAGGCTGGGTTGGCGAGCGCTCAGGGCCAGGCTCACTTGCTGAGCGCCCCCCGGGGGAGCCACTTCCTGCAGGGTTGTGCTGCGCGCCCGGGGCGCTGCGGCCCCGCCACCGCCGCGGTTCCAGAAGGCTGCACTGGCTGGTTCAGCGCTGCTCAGCAGCAAGCTGAGGCTCATTCCCAGGACCAGCCCGAGGGTTGTGGCACGCCGAAGGAGGGACTGGAGCATCACGTGCTCGAGACGGTGCGGATCATCATCCAGTGAAGCGCATGCAGTGCATCGTGAAGGGCTGATCTGTCAAGCCTTAAGTGTTAACAACGTCCGTGAATCGACCTTTCTTCGTTATCAAAAAGTGTGCTGTAAAGCCCAGTGCTGGACAGGGATTTGAACCTTTGTAACTGGCCCTGGGGAGCGCAAAACCTGGCCTCTATACTCCCTCCAGCGGTCCCCCTAGCTGGGGTCCGCGGTCCAGTGCTGGCAAGGCTTTTGCTCTGCCGGCTGCGGGCCATGTGCCCCAGCGGTCCCTGGCGATGCCCCTTGGCGGAGCCGTGGACCACGACCCAAACCCTCGAGGAACGTCTCGATGACCATCAGCCCACCAGAACGTGGGAGCAAGGCCAAGGTCTCGGTTGATCGGAACCCCGTGCCCGTCGATTTCGACGTGCTCGGCAAGCCCGG
>JAYKIT010000135.1:0-5640 GCA_035285765.1 Synechococcus sp.
GCTGATCGATGACGCGATCCGCTCCATGGCAGCAGAGCTGGAGGCTGTCAGTGAGGCAGAACGCGCCCAGATGAAGCTTGGATTGCAGTACCCCAGCACTGAATTTCTTCAACTCAAAGAGGATGCCCACCATGCCTTGATGGATGCCTTCGCCGATATTTCAGTGCGAGCCCTGAACACCTTGCTGGGTCACGGGCCCGTGAATCCCTCTGTGGATGGCAACGATCCGAACCACCACTGAGGCAGGACACCCTGCTCTCAGCGCTTGTTCTTACGGCTTAGATCACCAAAGTTGTCGTCCTGCGGCTGCAGAAACTGCCACACTGTGGCGGCTGTGAGCACCACTGTGATCACCACCGTAACCACGATCGGGGTGGTGTAGTCACTCATTGCATGCAAGCCGCAGCCCGGACCTTAGGTGGTTCTGCTCCCAACCGGGTGCTCTGGCCAACCTGGATCGGTGCAGACCAAGCGCCAAGCGATCCAGAGGGGAAATGATGGCAGCGATGCCTCCCAGCGATGGGAACCACGATCTGCACCTTCAAGCTGCGCGTGCCCTTGGCCCAGTGGCCCGCCAGCTTCGACAAGTGCGGAGGCGGCCAAGGGCAGCAGTGATCCCAGCCGCGTGGTGGTGATTCATCAGGCAGCTCCAATCGAAAGCACTGGCCACATCTGGGAGAGCACCGAGATCAGCACCTGCACCGCTGGCTGAGATCCTTAGGCTGAACGCCTGCTCATCGCGCGCCATGAACAAAGCTGCCGGCCCACTCAGGCGCGCTGCCATCTATGGCCTGCTCAGCTACGGCGGGCTGGTGGTGATCAACAACAGCAACCTGGATCTGCCCAACCTCTGGGTGGCCTATCTGCCGATGTTCCTCGCGGTATATGGGATCACCCAATGGGCCGATCGCAGTTTGGCCGCACGCGCCCAGGCCCAGAAGCACGACAACGACAACTGAATTCAGCTCAACAGCGCCAGCGGCATCACCACAACGCTGGGATTGTTTGGGCAGAAGTTCTGGCGGTACTGCTCCGCTTCCGCTTCCGTGCAGCAGCGAGCCACAATTTGCCACTGCAGCGAGCCTTCACAGGCGCTGCCATGGCTGAGGGCCACCGCCCAAAGGGCAGCGTCATTGGCGGCAGTTGAGTTCATCTGCTGGCAACAGCATTGCCCCATCCACGCCAGGATGGCGCCTCACGCACCACCGATCAATGCTTGGCGCAGTACTGCTGATGGCCGCCTTGGTGCTGCTGCTACAGGCCTATCGGCTGATGCGCCAGGGGTTTGCTGCGGTGCAGCGCCCCCTGGACTCGATTCCCAGCGCCGACGCGAGCCCTGCTCTGACCATTCACCCGGAAATGCTGGATCGCAACGGGCGCCTGATCACCGAAGAGCTGCTCAGCGTGCAGTTCAGCAGTGACAACGACACCACCGAACCGCAGAGCTTGCGCTGAGCGCACTCACCAAAGGCCGCGAACAGGACGCTCGTAGGTGGTGAAGCGAATGTTGGTGTTGAGATACAGGTCGTAGTACTGGCACTGACCACTGATGCCATCATCATCAGGGGTGTAGCAGGTGAGGATCACACCATCCTCATCATGGCCATACACCTCATTACTGAGGGTTTCAGCCGCCAGCGCAGAAGCGGGGGCCAGCAGCACAGCCCCGAACACCGAGGCGGCCAGCCATTGAGCAGTTCGCATGAAATCCATTGGATCGCTGCCGCAATGCTGAAAAAATGGGCCCAACAAGAGCCAACAATCCAGGCAATCTCTTCAGAACTCCAGGCAATTAGCCGCTAATTTGGTAACAGCTGGCTACCAATTGAGCCCCTGGCAACTCCCACATCAACCTCCACCGCAAACCTGCAAGACCCATGGGTCTTGCGCTCGAGGTCCGCAGGTTTTCATTGGTGCTCCCGATCAAGAACCAGCAAGGCGATCAGCAAACCATCACCGTGTAACACGCCGAACGTCTGACAGAGACTCTTTCCTGTCACCTTCGACTCACTGCGGCATCAGTGCTGTAGCGATCCCCACTTTTACAGCCATGGCCCTGAAGTATCGCGGCATCAATTACCAGAGCGTAGGCGCCAATACCCCACCCACCCGTAGAGCCATGACCCTGAAGTATCGCGGTAGCAGTTATCAGAGAATGAGCGCCAATGCCCCAGCACCTCGACAGGGTTCACGGATTTGGCGTCAAGTGCATTATGTGCTCCCTGGAGCAGCTCAAAGCAACACCAACACCGTACTGCAATTACCTCTGGAGATTGAAGAGCAACTGGCGGCCTAAAAAAGAAAACCAGCAATTCAACATGTTCTAAGCGCTAGATTAAAAGCAAAGAAGCTGGAACATGATTCGTCAGAAATGCTGGGTTTGGTTCAAAGGCGGATTGCAGGAACCAGGGCGTTGGATCAGCGGTTATGTCGCCACCAGCAGTGATGCTGGTGGCTTTCTGATTCAGCACCCTGACTATGTGGATTGCAGGGTGCCGGAATGGCGCGTCAGCACCAGCGAACCCATGGATTTGGAGCGAGGCCCCAACATTCCTGCCAACGCTGAGTGGCGCCTGTTCTGAGCATGAGTGATCGCGAAGCCCTGCAAGCGATTGCCGAAATCATTCGCAGCGGCATCAATTTCAATCAAGATCCAGCTGTGATGCTTGAGGACATCGCCTCACTGATCAGTGAACAGGAGCAAGACCAGGAAAGGCCCGCATGGCCTTCCTCGTGATGGCAGCTTGCAATTGAGCCTCCTTGGCCGCCACCAGGTGATGCGACGACACAAAACAGCATTCCCTCAAACCATGCTGCTCCATGCAGACATGGATCGCGCCATCTTCGAGCTGTTGGAGCTGCAGAGCCATCTGATCGAGCGCCGATAGCCCAGTTTGGATGTTTTTTTCATCCTGACCATCGGTTGAAGTGCCCATGGAGCCTGCCGCGGCACTGCAGGATGGAGGCCTGTGGAGCACCACACCATGGCCCAGCTGCTCACTGCCGCCCTGCTGCTTTTGCTTGGTGCAACGGTGGGCAGCGGCGTGATCCGCTCCCACTACGGCCAGCAGCATCCACTCGAGCAGCAGAGCACCACAATGCCCAGCGGTCGCCATGCCTTCCGGGCTGGCCATCCCTAGCGCAAGCTCAGAGCTCAGCCCAGCGGCGCAATTGCTCGAGGGTCATCACCCCCTCCTGGCGCTTCTCGCCCATCACCCAGGTGGGGAAGGCCCTCACACCCGCATCCACACAGCGCTGACGACCCTGCTCATCATTGGCACATTCCACATAGGGAAGCTCCCGGCCGGCCTCAGTGCCGAACAGGTTCTTCTGATGGAAGCAATGACTGCACCACCAGGCGCCGTAAAACACCACACCAGCCTGCTTGAGCTGGCGCGCCAGGGCGAGCTGTTCAGCGGTGGAGGGCTCCACCGCCTCCCCAAGGCTGCCGGCGCGCAGCGGCGGTTGCGGCACAGCCGTGAGCAGCAACCCAGCAAGGGAGAGCATCCCGAGGACGCGACGCATCAGAACAGCCCGTGAGTATTGCCAGAGGGTAAGGGAGATTCAGCGGCGGGAGCAGCACGTTCGGACTTCCGCCCCCAGCCGCGCCGCTCAGCGCCACCCACTGCTGAGACACTGAGTCACATCAAGAGTGGGGCCTGAATGAGCGGCGGGTATCGCGATTACTTCAAAGTGCTGGGCCTCGAGCGCGGCGCCGATGCCGACGCCATCAAAAAAGCCTTCCGTCGCCTCGCCCGGCAGTACCACCCGGATGTGAACCCGGGGGATCAGAACGCTGAGGCCCGCTTCAAGGAGATCAGCGAAGCCTACGAAGTGCTCTCCGATCCAGAGAAGCGGCGACGCTATGAACAGTTCGGTCAGTACTGGAATCAGGCCGGGGGCGGCCCCTCTGGGGGGGCTGGCTTCGATGTGGACTTTGGCCGCTACGGCAATTTCGACGACTTCATCAACGATCTACTGGGGCGCTTCGGTGGCGCCGGCGGCGGCATGCCAGGCGGTTTCGCCGGCGGTGGATTTCCCGGAGGCTTTGGAGGCGGTTTTGCTGGCGCCGGGGGCGGCAACACGGCAGCGGTGAATCTCGATGCCGAATCCAGCCTCAGCATCAGCCTGGGGGAAGCCTTCCGCGGCTGCGAACGCACCCTGCAGGTGAATCGCGAACGGGTGCAGGTGCGCATCCCTGCTGGCGTGAAACCCGGCAGCCGCCTGCGCCTCAAAGGCAAGGGGAATCTGCAACCCAGCAGCGGCCGCCGCGGCGATCTTTATCTCACGATCAACCTGAACAGCCATCCGCTCTGGAGCCTGGATGGCGATGTGCTCAAAGCCGAGTTACCCCTAAGCCCAGCTGAAGCGGTGCTGGGGGGAGAGGTGCGTGTGCCCACCCCCGATGGAGACGCAGTGGTCACGGTGCCAGCGGGCATCGCTCCCGGGCGCTCCCTGCGCCTGCGCGGCAAGGGGTGGCCGCTCAAGCATGGCCGTGGCGACCTACTGCTCACGGTGCAGCTCAGCCTGCCTCAGAATCCAGGTGAACCGGAGCGCCAGCTCTACGAACAACTGCGCAATCTGGGTGGCGGAGAGCTGCGTCAACTGATGTTCCAGAACAGCCGGCTTTGAAAGCCGTAGGGGGAATTTCTTAGGATCCCCGCTCTTCCGGCTCAGTGCCATGGATCTCGCTTACCGCCCCCGCCGGCTGCGCCGCACCCCCGCGCTGAGGGCCATGGTGCGGGAGCATCACCTCAGCGCTGCGGATTTCATCTACCCCCTGTTCGTGCATGAAGGGGTCACCAACGAGCCCATCGGGGCCATGCCCGGGGCCCAACGCTGGAGCCTGGATGGATTGCTGGGTGAAGTGCAACGGGCCTGGGATCTGGGAATCCGCTGCGTGGTGCTGTTCCCCAAAATTTCTGATGGGCTCAAAACCGAAGACGGCAGTGAATGCTTCAACGAAGGCGGCTTGATCCCCCGCGCCATTCGGCGTGTGAAGGAGGAGGTACCCGGGATGGCGGTGATGACCGATGTGGCCCTCGACCCCTATTCCTGTGATGGCCACGACGGCATTGTGAGCCCTGATGGGATCGTGCTCAATGACGAAACCGTGGAGATTCTTTGCCGCCAGGCGGTGGCCCAGGCCCGCGCCGGTGCCGATCTCATCGGACCCAGCGACATGATGGACGGCCGTGTGGCCGCCATCCGCGAAGCCCTTGATGACGAAGGCTTCACCCATGTGGGGATCATCAGCTACACAGCCAAGTACGCCTCGGCCTATTACGGCCCCTTCCGCGAAGCCCTCGATTCAGCCCCCAGGGCTGAAGCCGGCAAACCCATTCCCAAAGACAAGAGCACTTACCAGATGGATCCGGCCAATGGCCGTGAAGCCCTCACCGAAGCGCTGCTTGATGAGCAGGAAGGGGCCGATATCATGATGGTGAAGCCTGGCCTGGCCTACCTCGACATCATTCATCGGTTGCGCGCTGAAACCGAGCTGCCAATCGCCGCTTACAACGTGAGTGGTGAATACGCCATGGTGAAAGCGGCCGCTGAAAAGGGTTGGATCGATGAGCGGGCGGTGGTGCTGGAAACCCTGCTGAGCTTCAAGCGTGCCGGCGCTGATTTGATCCTCAC
>JAYKIT010000136.1:0-13645 GCA_035285765.1 Synechococcus sp.
GTGCGTACATCCACCGTCGCCACCTGGGACAGGATGTCAATCCCCAGCTGATCAATGGGGTCCGACACCAGTACTTTCGTCATCGTCCGCAGGCATGCGGCTGTGCAGTGTAGTGACCGCTCCCGGAGGGGCTGAAGCAATGGGTCTGTGTGTGGCGGTGCTGCTGGATGGCGAGGAACGGCGCCAGCAACTGGAAGAGGCGCTCAGAAGCAAGGAACCGAGACTGCAACTGCGCCGGGTTGGGCCGGGGGAGCTGGATCCACTCACGCTGGTGGAACTCAATCCAGCCCTGCAGCGCCAGGCCCGGCAACGGCGCATGGCCACCTGGCTGCTGCCCTTTGGCTTTGGCGCCGGGATGATGTTCACCTTCATCACCAACCTCGACACCTTCGCGTTTGCCGGCCCGATCGGCCAACCACTGATTGGTGGCTTGCTGGGCCTGGGCTCCGGCTGGATGGGCAGTTTTGCCGCTGCCGCCAGCGTGACCAGCGAGGGGGACGACCAGGTGCGCACCGTGCGCAACCGCCTCGACGAAGGGCAGTGCCTGCTGCTGGTGGATGCGGCCGGTGGCCTCAGCATGCCCTGGGCCACGATCCAGAGCTGCAGGCCAAGCAGCGTGGTGCGCCTCAAGGACGACTGAGCATGCTGCCCCGCCGATCCCTGCTGGAGGGTGCCCAGCATCCCGAGTTGCTCAGTGCCCTGATCCAGCAGGCCGAAACGGTGCTGCGCACCTATCAACCCTGCTGGAGTGGCTTCCTCAGTGCCCCGGAGCGGGAAGAGGCTGAAGCGCGCCTGGGGAGCCTCGAGGAGCTGAGCCTGAGCAGCGAGGGCGGCTTTCCCCAGGCGGAACGGCGCCGGCTGTGCATCAACCGCCTGTTGGGGGATGGGATTGAAGCCGAAGCCGAGCCAGCGCCGCTGCAGCTGCTGGAACTGAGCGGCAACTTCCTGTTCGATCCAGCCGAGCCGGCGGCCATCCGCACAGCGCTGCTGGCTGCTGGCGTGGAGGCCGATCAGCTGGGCGACATTGTGGTGCGCGGCGACCGCGGCGCCCTGCTGATCGCGGCACCGGACGCCGCCACGCAGCTGCTGAGCGCAACGCTGCAGGTGCGCACCGTGAGCTGTGAATTCGCTCCTGCCAGCTGGGATCAACTGCCCAAGCAGGAACCGCGCCAGAAACGCCTCACCAGCGTGGAAGCCTCGCTGCGGCTTGATGCCGTGGCCTCCGCAGGCTTCGGCGTCTCGCGCAGCCGCATGGCCGAGATGATCCGCCAGGGCAAGGTGCGGATCGACTGGCAAGCGGTCACGCAACCCAGCCGTGAACTCAAACCCGGCGAGCGGGTTCAACTGGAGGGGCGAGGGGAGCTGGTGATCGATTCCGCTGAGCTCACCAAACGGCAGCGCTGGCGCCTGGAACTCACCCGGCAACTCTGAGCGGGGCTGAAGCTCCCGCAAGCTGCAGCCGTTGGTGTAAGTTCTGCTCTCGGCTTAAAGCCGATGCCCCGCAAGGGCGATTAGCTCAGAGGTAGAGCACTACCTTGACACGGTAGGAGTCACTGGTTCGATTCCAGTATCGCCCATCCATTCTCGCTCCAGAGCATGCAAGGTCCTGTGGTGGTCGTGGGTCTCGGCCGCTCCGGAATGGGAGCCGCCCGCTTGCTTGCCGGCCGTGGTGCTGACGTTTGGCTGCTGGAAAGCGGCTCTGATGCCGGTCTGCAGCAGCGAGCCAGCCTGCTCAGCCAGGAAGGGGTGCAGGTGGAACTGGGTCAACCCCTGGCCCTGAGCAGCTTCAATGCCCTGCCTCGCTGGCCCGAGCGTGTGGTGGTGAGTCCTGGGATTCCGTTTGATCACCCGGTACTGGATCAGCTTCGAGATCGCGGCTGCAGCGTGGTGGGCGAGATGGAGCTGGCCTGGGATGCAATGCAACGGGTGCCCTGGGTGGCCATCACCGGCACCAACGGCAAAACCACGGTGACGAGCCTGGTGGGCCATCTGCTGCGCCACGCCGGCCTCGATGCCCCCGTGTGCGGCAATATCGGCGCCTCAGCGGCTGAACAGGCGCTCGCCTGCCTTGAAAGCCACTCCCCCGACTGGGCCGTGGTGGAGCTCAGCAGCTACCAAATTGAGGCGGCTCCATCGCTGCAGCCCCGCATCGGCGTGTGGACCACCCTCACCCCCGACCACCTCGATCGCCACGGCAGCCTGGATCGCTACCGCAGCATCAAGGCGGATCTGCTGCGGCGCTGCAGCTGCCAACTTCTCAATGGCGATGATCCCGACCTGCGCCACCACGCTGCGGAATGGCCCCAGGCTCGCTGGGTGACCGCTGGGCCGCGTTCAGGCCTGGGGGAGCACCTCAGCCCTCACCTCTGGCTGGAGCAGGGCCAGCTGTGGAGCGCCGCAGGCCCCCTGTTCCCGGCCAACGCCCTGGCCATGCCCGGTCAGCACAATCTCCAGAATCTGATGCTGGCCACATCCGCTGCCCTGGAATGTGGCCTGAGCGCTGCCCAGATCGAAGCCGGGGTGCGCAGTTTTCCCGGCGTTCCACACCGGCTTGAACGCCTGCGTGAGCATCAAGGCATAACCTATTACAACGACAGCAAAGCCACCAATTACGACGCCTCACTTGTGGCCCTTCAAGCCATCGAGGCCCCCCTGGTGCTGCTGGCCGGTGGCCGCGCCAAACGGGGAGAACCGGCGGCCTGGCTGGCAGCACTCAAACAAAAAGCGGCGGCTGTGGTGCTGTTCGGCGAAGCGGCCCCCACCTTTGCCGAACTCCTCGGGGCCAGCGGTTATGGCGGCCGCATCGAACAGCGCGAGCATCTCGATCAGGCCCTGCCCTTGGCCAGCGAACTGGCTGCACGGCTGGGGGCACGGGCCGTGCTGCTGTCCCCGGCCTGCGCCAGCTTTGACCAATTCCGCGACTTCGAAGTGCGCGGGGATCACTTCCGTCAGCTGGTGGAGGGCCTGGAATGAGCAGCTCCAACCAGTGGTGGTTGATGAAGAGTGAGCCCGATGTGTACGGGATCGAGCATCTCAAGGCCGAAGGCACCACCCTCTGGGATGGCATCCGCAACTATCAGGCCCGCAACTTCATGCGCAGCATGCGCGTGGGTGATCGCGCCTTTTTTTATCACTCCAATGCCAAACCTCCCGGCATTGTGGGTGTGATGGAAGTGATTGAAACGGGGCTCACCGACCCCAGCCAATTCGACCCCAGCAACAAATACTTCGACCCGAAATCCAAGCCGGAGGCTCCCCGCTGGGATTGCGTGCGCCTGCGCTATGTGGGGCGCTACGGCGCATTGCTGAGCCTCGAGCAACTGCGGGAGCAGTTCAGCGAAGCGGAGTTGGGGGTGGTGAAGCGCGGCAACCGCCTCTCGATCCTGCCGGTGCCAGCCCCCAGCGCCGCCCGGCTGGAATCCCTGCTCGGCCCACTCCAGGCCTAAACCAGTTGCTGGCGAGCAGCAGCGGTGATGGCTAGGTTCCGCCCATTGCGTCATTGCCGCCATGGGCGAGAGCCAACCCCTTCCCATTGCAGCCGTGATTGGTCGCGGCTGGCAGGCGTTTGCGCGCGCCCCCTGGCTGTTTGTGGGTTTCACGCTGCTGGGGTTGCTGTTGAGCTTCATCAGCCAGTGGTTTCAGGATCTGGCCAGCAACAGCATCGGCGCTGAAGGCGCCAGCCCCCTGGGTTGGGGCCTGCTGTTCCTGGTGGGTCTGAGCCTCAATGTGATCGTCAGCCTGTGGATGAACATCGGCCTGTTTCGCGGAGCCTGGCTCGCGCTCGAGGGCACCAAACCCAGCTGGAACGATGTGAGCCGCTGGGATGGGCAGGCCATGGGAAGGCTCTTCCTCATGGCCCTGCTGCTGCTGGGGGTGAACGTGCTGATCCTGGTGATTGCTGGCCTCTCCGGAGCCCTGCTCAGCCTGATCCGCTTTGAGCTCAGCGCCCTCCCCCTGCTGGCAGGGGTGCTGGTGATGCTCTACGTGGCCATCACCCAGCTGTTTCACCTGCCCCTGGTGGTGGCCAGCGGTGATTCACCACTGGAGGCCTTTCAATCCGGCCGGCGCGCGGCAGATCCCCAGTTGTTCCGCCTGCTGGGCTTTGCGGTGCTGCTGGTGCTGATCGGCCTGGCAGGACTGCTGCTGCTCGGTGTTGGTGTGCTGGTGGCTGCCCCGGTGGTGGCCTGCAGCCTGGTGGCGGCCTACCAGCACCTGTTCGGCCACGAGGATCGCTGCGGCTTCCTTCAGGCCAACTGAAGCAGCCGGCACTGTCCCCGCATGGGGACTGGCAGCGGGCTGGCAGCAGCCATACATTCAGTAGGACAGATGGCTCAGCCATGAGACTCGACTTCGCCTTTTCGCAAAACATCGGCTCCCTGATCAGCAACGGCAAACACCCCCCGATCAATGCCCTGGCCTGCCCTCTGAAACTGAACTGCATCTACAAGCAGAACAGTGGCAGTGACAACAGCTTCAAACCACTCAGCAAGTGATCAGCAACTAACACCAAGCCCAGGCGGTTGACCAATCCCGGTCAGCAGCCTGGGTTTTAATCTGTTTAAACATTTTTGGCAACCCATGGCTCTGGATCAGCTCAAAGCCTTCATGCGTCGCATGCAAGACGATCCAGCGCTCAAGCAAGAAGTGTTGGGCTCCTCAACGGCCGATGATGTGGCCTTGATTGCCCATCGACTGGGCTATGAATTTTCTGGTGATGAGCTTCTGCGCGCTTCAGGCCAGAAGTTCGACCGCGTCACTGTTCGCAAAAATGAAATCCCTGGTGAATACAACTGATCTGCGCGTCGCTTAACACACAACAACAGCGGGTTTCCACCCTTTGGCGCCAGCGAATGCCGCGATTACGCTGGTCTCAACGGGCGAGAGGCCTGCATGACTGTCCTCATCCTGCTGAACCTTGTGTTGCTGGCCCTACTGCTGGGCCAGGCCGTGATCAGCGGCATCGTGAGCTGGTATCAAAACTGGAGCCAGGCCCGAGCCCTGCTGCACAGCCATCCAGAGATGAATGATGTGAATCTGGATCTCGACAACCTGCTCTTCTTCGAGATCGATGATGCGCTGGCAGCCCTGATTCTCACCAATGAGCAGCCTGGCAGCGATGAACCGTTTTTGCTCAGCGAGCAGGAAAGTTAACCAGACAGCCCCAACTGGTGCATCAGTTAGGCATTAAGACCTGTTGAGCCTGGCTGAACTCCTGTCAAGACTATCCACACAGTGATGGAGGAGCCATGCGCAGTGGCCAGTCCTTCTCAGGAGACGTCATGAGCAAACCGCTTCAGCCCACCGCCACGGGCCAGTTGCCGTTGGTGCAGCACAGCAACCCATCGAACGGGCTGCCATTCACCAACACCGATGAATGCCGGGCTCGCAATGATCGGCAGTCGTATTTCGCCCTGGCCCTGGAGCTGGCCCAGGCCCAGTTCCAGCTCGCCGATCAGGAACTCAGTTCACGCCTGTGGGATGAGGTGCAGCTGCGACAGATGGATCCTGAGCGCATCATCAACCTGCTCTATGGCTGCTGCTTTCAAGATGATCACGAGGCCATGGTCAATGCCGATCAGCACTTCCTGCAGGCAAGCCTGAGCTGAGGTCGCCCCGCTCCCCGCAACCGGCCGTGGGCCGGTTTCGATCACCAGAGATGACTCCATGAACACGCCACGCCACGCCTTGCTCAGCCTTCCCCTGCTGCCGGCCCAGCGCCCCCAATGGCAGGGGTTACTGCCTGCAGCGCCGCGCAGCAGCTCGGAATGCCGGGCCCGCAATGATCGCCAGTCATACATCGCCCTGGCCCGCGAACTGGATCAGGCCTCCGCTGAACTGGCCAGGCGCCTCTGGGATGACGCCCGGGAGCGGCAGATGGACCTGGGCCGCATCGTGCATCTCCTCTGCCTCTGCTCACTGCGCAACGATGAAGCCAGCCTGCAGGCCGCCGATGATCAGTATCTTGACGCCTTAGTGGAACACTGCTGACGGGCCAGATTCGGATCCACCAGCGCCAACCGATCCAGGATCTGCAGGCGATCCAGCTCCGACAGCTCACCGCTAGCGAGCCAGTGCATGCACGTGGATCCCAGACAGCCGGATGGCAGCGACTCTTGGTGCTGACCGCAGTCCAGTGGGTGAATGAAGGCCATGCCTGCGCTCTCGCTTGGCTGCATTCACTCTTGAACCGCAGCTGCCCCTGGTGGCTCAAACCAGACGACCCCTCACATTTCGCTAGAAACTCTCGGCCTGGGCCAAAGCCAGGGCCATGGCTGCACTGGCCGGAGCCGACCAGCCAGCCTCCGCCCCACGGGATGCCTGGCCACTAAGCACAAAGCGCAGGCTCCAATGCTGGCGATCACCGCAGAGCTCAAGCCACCAGCTGCCCTGCTCGAGGCAGATTTCAATCTGCTCTTCGGCCATCAGCTGATCAGCGATGGCTCCATGCTGCTCCAGCAACCTGGCCACCAACGCGCGCAACTGCTGCAGCTCCTCAAGGCTGACTTCAAACGCCCAACCCTCACCGCCGATGAGAGCCTGATAACCAGCCCGGGCTGGATCAATGGCCAGGCGCCAGCCGGGCCCTTCACGCTGCATCAGCCAGGCAGCAGATCGGGTTGATCCTGCTCATCGCTCAACTCGATGATGGCGCGCTGCACAGGTTTCACCATGGAATCCTCCAGCAGCCCTTCGAAATCATCAAAACGGCGCTGCTTGGCGCGGAACGCGATCCTCACGGTGGTGAGGTAGCGGTTGCTCGACTGCCGAATCAGGCTTTCACCGCGCTTGGCCAGATCCTTCGCGTCCGGTTGCTGGGTGAGGTACATCGGCGTCTTTCCGGGCTCACCCGGACGGCTCAGGAATAAACGATTGTATCGGCCAGGGCCGAATCACTCCGCTGGAGAGGCTTGTCCATCCTGGATCAGGGGGATTCTCACCGGATACACCCGCTCGGGAACCCCTGGGGCAATCAAACGGATCTGACGCACCAACTGCAGGGCATCCAGAGGCGTGCGGAGCAGATCGATCAGATCATTCACCTGCTCGAGGTGCATGCGATCACAACAATCGATCCGCAGGGCCGACCAACCACGGCTGAGGCGACAGCCCAACAACGGCTCCAGGCGATCGAGGGCCTCGGGCTCCTCGCGATAAAAGGACAGCACCACCTTCAGCAAACGCTCGCCAGCCATCGACCCATCCGCGACCCGTTGATCTCAATGTGAGCCGCAGGTGTGGATGACCGCCCTGGTTTCTGTAATGGTTTCAACATTCACCAGAGTTTTCAGCGTTGGCCCAGGGAACGCTTGCGATTGATCTCGGCAGCTCCAGCACCTTGGTGGGCTGGCAGGCCCATGCCGGAGCCAGCTGCCAGCTGCTGGCCCTCCCACCCCTGAGTCGGCCCCAGGGGGAGCCCTTGATTCCCAGCCTGGTGCTGCCAGGGGGCAGTCGCCCGCTCCTGGGCCAACAAGTGGTGGATGCCGGCCAGCAGCACCATGGCATCAGCAATTTCAAAGCCCTGCTGGGTCAAGCCGATCCACCCGCTCAAGCCAGGCAGGCTGCCGAGGCGTTGCTGGAGGGCATCTGGGCTCAGCTGCCAGAGGCGCTCTGTCCCGAGCGCCTGGTGCTCACCGCGCCGGTGCATGGTTTCCGCCATTACCGCCAGTGGCTGCAGCAATGGGCGGAACAGCTGGATGTGGAAGAGGTTGCGCTGGTGGATGAACCCACCGCTGCCGCCCTCGGTGCCGGCTTGCCACCGGGCAGCCTGGTGCTGGTGCTCGACATGGGTGCCGGCACCACCGATCTCTCCCTCGTGCGACTCGAAGGAGGTGAAGGCCGCGCCACACCGATGGCCCAGCTGCTGCGCTTCGGTGGGCGCTCCCTGCCCCAACACGACCGTGCCCCACGCACCGCACGCGTGATCGGCAAAGCCGGCGCCAGCGTGGGAGGCCGCAGCATCGATCGCTGGTGGGCCGCCGCCCTGGGCGCCCCCGAGCCTGTACCGGAAGCGTGGCTGGATGCGGCCGAACAGCTCAAATGCCTGCTCAGCCATCAGGAGCGCGCCCAGGTGGTGCTGCCAGGCACCGAGCAAACGCTCACGCTGCAGGGCAGTCGCCGAGAGCTTGAACAGGTGTTGGTGCAACAGGGGCTAGGCACCTTGCTGGATGACTTGCTCGCCCAGGTGGATGCTGCGGCGCGGCGGGCCGGTGAACGCCTCGATGCGGTGGATGCCGTGATGGCCGTGGGCGGAGGCAGCGCCTTGCCGTGGCTGCAGCAGTGGTTGAGATCCCATCTGAGCAACCCGCCGCTACCGCTGGAGCAGCCCACGGCAGCGGTGGTGCAGGGGGCCCTGGCCATGACACCGGCCCTGAGGGTGCTCGATGTGCTGCAAACCGGCGTGAGCCTGCGGATCTGGGATCAACGCCTGCAGCAACAACGCTGGCACCCGTTATTTCTCCCAGGCCAGGCCTGGCCCACCCCCCAACCACTGGAGCTGGTGCTGGCTGGCCGCAACGGCCAGCCCAGCCTGGAGCTGCAACTCGGCACGCCCCAACCAACCTCCCGCGCAGAGGTGGTGTTCATCGATGGGCTGCCCACCCTGCGCCAGACCCCCGCGGGTGAGGCCCGGGTCACCCCATGGGCCGGACGCACCGTGGAGATCCCCCTCAGTGGCGCCGTGGAGGAGGGCCGCGATCGGCTGCGGCTGCGCTTCAGCATCAACGCCGATCAGCAACTCACCATGGAGGGCCAGGATCTGGCTACCAACACACCGCTGCCGCGCCAGGTCCTCGGCATTGTGGAGTGATTCGTTTGCCCCCTCGTGGCGCCTCGCCGCTCACGGCTGCCCAAGGTTTGGATCTGGAGCTCCATCGGGCTCGTCAGCACTGTGGTGCTGGCCCTGATCTGGTGGCAACAACAGCTGCCCGCCAGGCTGCAGCAAGCCGTGCGCAACGATGATCTTGCGTTGTGCCTGCAGCTCGCCCCCCAGTTGGCGGCACTGCGCGAACTGAGCCCCCAAGAACACGCTCAGGTGGCCACCTGCCTGGGACGCCAGGCCCAGCGCAACTGGGCCCAAAAGCGCTGGTGGGCCGCCCTGGATCAACAGCGCAGCCTGGTGCGCCGCAGCGCCAATCCCGCCGCTGCCGAACGTCGGCTGCAGCAGTGGCGTGAGCAGATCCGCCAGGAGGCGCTCGCGCTGTACGACCAAGGCAAAGCCCGTGCCGCCCTGGATCTGCTCAAGGCCAGCGGTGAATCGCGCTTCCCCAAGGGACAACAGCTGCGCGCCAGCCTGCAGGACAACTGGGCCGCCAATCGCTACGCCTTCGCCCAGGCCAGCCGCTCAGCAGCGCGGCAACAGTGGTGGGAAGCCCTCGACTGGCTCAACCAGCTCGACCACACCTGGTGGAAGCAACACGCCACGCACCTGCGCACCAACGTGGAGAACGGAGCGGCAGCACTGCATCAAGCCGATCACCCCAAGGACAGCCATGGGGCCCATCAAGATCACGACGTACCCGATGCCCTGCTCGATGCCGCTGTGAAGCGCTGGCTGGAGCAGGGAATGAGCGATTGGCAGGCCTTTGAGCAGGCCTGCCGAGAGCTCGGGGGTGACGTGGTGGAGGAGGGACCCGACAGCAGCTGCCGGCGCTGAGTGAGACACTGGATGCCCTGGCAGGCAGCAGCGATGCAGCAAGGCGACCGCGTCCGTGTGAAGGAATCGGTGGTGGTGTTCACCCACCCCGAACATCGCGGCAAGGCCTTCGACATGCAGGGGCAGGAAGGCGAAGTGAACACCGTGTTGAACGACTGGAAGGGACGCACCATCAGCCCCACCCTGCCGGTAATCGTGGCCTTCGGGCGCTACAAGGCCCATTTCCGCGCCGACGAACTCGAGGCCATCGCCTGAGCCGTGGCTCAGCGCTCCTCCTGCAGCGGGCGCAGCAACACCACCCCCTCTCGGCCATCCACCTCATCAAGCATGAGGTGGATGAATTCTTGGCGATTGGTGGGAACCACACGCCCAACGAAATCGGGCTGAATCGGCAGTTCGCGGTGGCCACGATCCACCATCGCCAGCAATTTCACTGACGCAGGACGCCCCCAGGTGTGCAGCGCTTCTAGGGCAGCTCGCACCGTGCGGCCGGTGAACACCACATCATCAACCAGCACCACGGTGCGGCCATCCACAGGCACAGGCAAAGCGGTTGGTTCGGCCAAACGCGTTCCCACCCGCTCGAGATCATCACGATGAAAGGTGGGATCAAGCACCCCTTGATCCACGCCATGGCCCACCTCCTTGGCCAACTCCTTGGCCAGCACCCGAGCCAGGGCAGCCCCACGGGTGGGAATGCCCAAGAGCAGCAGCTGGCGGGTGTCAGCCACCCCTTCGAGCACCTGAGAGCAGAGGCGAATCAAGGTGCGCTGCAGCTCGCGGGCATCAAGGATGGTGCGCTGCTCACACGCTTCGGCCGGTAGGGAGGAGCGATCCACGGCCTCAGCCCACGACGACACCAAAATTTAAGTCAGTCGTGCTCAAAACCTGACCGCAGGTGCCAGGAGCTGGAGCTGCCGACGAACGGGATGTAACTTGCCTTCAGATCCAGGAGCAACCGGTTGACCGCGGCCTCTCCTCCCAGTACCGACCAAGACCTCAAGGGCAGGTCACTGCCTCCAGTGGCTCCGGTGGTGCTGGCTGTGCTCGATGGCTGGGGCAACACCCCGGATCAAGCCCATAACGCCATCCATGCGGCTGACACGCCGATCATGGATGCTCTTTGGCACGCCTACCCCCACACGTTGATTCAGGCCAGCGGCGCTCACGTGGGTCTGCCCGACGACCAGATGGGCAATTCCGAGGTGGGGCATCTCACCATCGGCTCAGGCCGAGTGATCCGCCAGGAATTGGTGCGCATCAGCCAGGCCGTTGCCGACGGCAGCTTGGCCAGCAATGCAGCGCTGAGCGCCCTGGCCAGTGATCTCAAACAATCAGGCGGACGTCTGCACCTGCTGGGCCTGCTCTCCGATGGCGGTGTTCACAGCCACATCAACCATGTGGCTGGCCTGTTGCAGTGGGCCAAGCAACAGGGCATCAGTGAGGTGTGCATCCACGGCATCACCGATGGCCGCGACACGCCCACCGATAGCTCGCCCCGCTACCTGGCCACGCTTGAGCAGCAGATCAGTGCAGCCGGTGTTGGCAGGCTGACCACCCTCTGCGGCCGCTACTGGGCCATGGATCGCGACAACCGCTGGGAGCGGGTGGAGCGGGCCTACAGGCTGCTGACCGAAAACAACGGCATCAGCGACAGCAGCCCTCTCGAGGTGGTGCAGACGGCCCATGCGGCTGGCACCAGTGATGAATTCCTCGAGCCCGTACGGTTTGGCCCCGAGCAGATCAGTGCCGGTGATGCCCTGGTGCTGTTCAATTTCCGCCCCGACCGGGTGCGTCAGCTCACAGCCGCCTTTGTGAACAGCAGCTTCCAGGGTTTCGAGCGTCAGCACATCGATCCCCTACCGGTGGTGACGTTCACCCAATACGACAAAACCCTGCCGGTGGCGGTGGCCTTCCCGCCTGAATCCCTCGACGACCTGCTCGGTGAGGTGGTGGCCCGCGCCGGCCTGCGCCAGTTCCGCACCGCAGAAACGGAGAAATACCCCCACGTCACCTACTTCCTCAACGGCGGCATGGAGAAACCATTTCCCGGGGAAGACCGTCACCTGGTTCCCTCCCCCAAGGTGGCCACCTACGACCAATCCCCACACATGTCGGCCGACACGCTCACGGATGGCTGTGTGGCCGCCATTCGCAAAGGCATCTATTCGCTGGTGGTGATCAATTACGCCAACCCCGACATGGTGGGGCACACCGGCGACATGGAGGCAACCGTGGAAGCCATTGGCTGCGTGGACCGCTGCGTGGGTCGCCTGCTTGAAGCCACAGGCCAAATGGGCGGCACCCTGTTGATCACGGCTGATCACGGCAATGCCGAGGTGATGCAGGGACCGGATCAGCGCCCCTGGACGGCTCACACCACCAATCCTGTGCCTTTCATCATGGTGGAAGGGGAAAAGCGCAAACTTCCCGGTCTCGGTGGCGACATCGAACTGCGCAGCGACGGCGGTCTTGCTGATATCGCCCCCACCATCCTTCAGCTGCTTGGCATTGAGGTGCCTAAAGCCATGAGCGGCCATAGCCTGGTGGCCAACATGCCTGTGAGCAGCGGCGCCGCCCCTACACTCGCCTGATCACACGCTGCTCATGCTTCAGAACATTCTCAGCTGGGCCTGGTCGGCCTCCGGCATCTTGCTGATCATTTCGGTGCTGCTGCACAGCCCCAAGGGTGATGGCATGGGCGGCCTTGCTGCCAGCGGCAGTTCGATGTTCACCAGCGCCCGCAGTGCGGAAGCCACCCTCAACCGCTTCACCTGGACCCTGCTGACCATCTTCCTGGGTTTGGCCGTGATCCTCAGTGCCGGCTGGCTGGGCTGAGGCCAGCAAAAAGCCGGAGTCTTGATGACTCCGGCTTGATGTGTTGAGCTTCAGCAGGGATCGATCACTGGAATTGCGGTGATCCCACCCGCTCGGCATAGGCCTCTTCGCCGTGCTCCTTCACATCAACGCCCAGCTGCTCCGCCTCTTGGCTCACCCGGAAGCGCAGACCAAGGCCCCGCAGAACACCAGCAATCACCAAGGTGCCCAGGGCCGCCAGGCCATAAGCCACCAACACCGCCTGCAGCTGACCACCCACCAAGGCCCAGCGCCCCTGCTCCGCCAGCACCTTGCCGGCGGGATGGGTTGCGATCAGTTCAGCACTGGCAAACACACCCGTCAGCAGCGCCCCGATCGTGCCGCCTACGCCATGCACGGCATAGGTATCAAGCGAATCATCAAAGCGCAACCGCATCTTGAGTTGCACTGAGAAGTAGCAGAGCACGGCCGTGATCGCCCCGATCGCCATGCCAGCACCGGGGGTCACAAAGCCAGCCCCAGGGGTGATGCCCACCAAACCGGCAACAGCGCCGGTGGCCATGCCCACCGCGGTGGGCTTGCCATCACGCCAGGTATCCACCAGTGCCCAGGCCACCAAACCAGCCGCTGCCGACACATGGGTGGTGGTGAAGGGCAGCTCAGCGCCCCCCACGGCGAGCTGACTGCCACCATTGAAACCGAACCAGCCAAACCAGAGCAGGCCTGTACCCAGCAGGATCTGGCTCACATCATGGGGAGGCCGCACAGAGCGGGGCCACTGACGCCGCGATCCCACCAGAGCAGCGAGCACCAGGGCCGACACCCCTGAACTGATGTGCACCACGGTGCCACCAGCAAAATCCAGGTCTTTGCCAAGGAAGCCACCGCCCCACACCATGTGGGCCAAGGGGGCGTAAACCAGCAACAGCCAGATCGGCGTGAACACGCACCAGAACCGGAAACTGATGCGCTCGACCAGAGCACCTGAAATCAGGGCCGGCGTGATGATGGCAAACATGCCCTGGAACAGGGCAAAGGTGAGGCCTGGGATCGCCAGCGGCTCCCAGGCTGTGGGGAGCTTCTCAAGCAGGGCATAGCTGAAGGGGTTCCCCACCACCGCATTCCAGGCACCGCCATCGGAGAAGGCGAGGCTGAAACCAAAGGCCACCCACACCA
>JAYKIT010000137.1:0-8368 GCA_035285765.1 Synechococcus sp.
CATCGGCGAGCTTCTTGTTGCGCGAGTGCACTTCAAGAATTGAAAGGCGGCCCTTGATATCAGGGGCATCCACCGTGACCTGGCGATCAAAGCGGCCGGGGCGCATCAGCGCCGAATCCAGCACATCTGGGCGGTTGGTGGCCGCCAGGATGATGATGCCGCTGTTGCCCTCAAAGCCATCCATTTCGGTGAGCAACTGGTTGAGGGTTTGCTCACGCTCATCGTTGCCACCGCCGATGCCGGCACCGCGCTGGCGGCCCACGGCATCGATCTCATCGATGAAGATCAAGCAGGGGGCATTTTCCTTCGCCCGCTTGAACAGATCGCGCACGCGGCTCGCACCCACGCCCACGAACATTTCCACAAACTCCGAGCCGGAGAGTGAGAAGAACGGCACGCCGGCCTCACCAGCGATGGCTTTGGCCAGCAGGGTTTTGCCGGTGCCAGGGGGGCCCACCAGCAGCACACCACGGGGGATGGAGGCACCCAGGGCGGAGAAGCGCTCGGGCTGCTTGAGGAAGGTCACCACTTCTTCGAGGTCCTGCTTGGCCTCCTCAACACCGGCCACGTCGTCAAATTTCACGCCGGTTTCGGCTTCCATCAGGAAGCGGGCCTTGGATTTGCCGAACTGCATCGCCTGGCCAGGGCCGCCCGGCATGTTGTTGGAGCGGCGTGCCAGGAAGATCAGCGAGCCGATCAGCAGCAGCGGGAACAGCAGATTGCCGAGAATGCCAAGCGCCGGCGGGGTGCTGCGGGGCGGGTGAACATCGAAGCTGATGCCCTGCTCATCGATCTTGCTGATCAGTTCAGGAGCCAGACCAGGCAGGTCCACGCGCAGGCGCTGCACGCGATTGTCGATGTAGGGGTCAACGGCTTCCACCACGGCACTGCGGCCGCCGTCATACACATCGATGGCTGTGATGCGGCCTGCATCCAGGTAGTTGAGGAAACGGCCGTAGGCAATGCGCGCCACAGCGCTGTTGCGCGGAGCCACGGTGGGGCCATTGGCCACCTGCATGGGGCCGCCACCACGAATGATCTGAAAGGCGAAGAACAGCACCAGCCCGATGGGCAGGGCCCAGAGCGCAATCAGCCGCCAACGGTTGTTCATAGAGCCTGGATGCGCTGATGACAGAAATGTTTCGTGATTGTAAAGACACTGTCTCGATTTCGCGACCAGCTTCAGCTGCTTGTCATCCAGCTGCGTTCAAGCCTTGATCGTGCTGCAGTTGTTGCACCGCCCATTGCAGCGATGGGGCCAGGGGCCGGTACTCCTGGCGCTTCGGGCTCCAGATGCTGCCCCTGAGCAGCTCGCTGGTGGAGGCCAGCACCATGTCTTGCCCCTCCAGCAGGGTGAGCTGTTCGAGGGGCACCGTGAGGGCTCCACGGAAAAAGTGGGCCTGCTTCTGCCCATCGCGGTGCACAAACCAAGCAGGCAGTGGCGGCGCAGCCCAGTTGATCTCTTCGATCAGTTCGCGCCTGACGGCCTCGCTGGCGCTTTCGCCTGGATCGAGATGGCCGCCGAAGAGGGCCCAGCAGCCGGGGTGCACGATGCCGCTGATGTCGTCGCGCAGCTGCAGCAGCCAGCGCCCTTCGCGCTCCAGCATCGCCAGCGCCACTTCAATCACAGCCGCCGCAGCGCCACGATCGGATCGAGCCGCGCCGCACGCCGCGCCGGCACCACCCCAAAGAACAAGCCGATCGAGCCGGAGAGCACCACGGTGCCCAGCACACTGCCGGCGGAGATGCTGGCCGGTAAGGGGGTGAACGCCGCCACGGCCATTACCGCTCCCACCCCCAGGCCACTACCCAGCAATCCCCCCAGGCTCGACACCACCAGGGCTTCCACCAGGAACTGGAGCAGCACATCCCCACTGCGGGCCCCCACGGCTTTGCGCAGACCGATTTCCTGGGTGCGTTCACTCACCGACACCAGCATGATGTTCATGATGCCAATCCCGCCCACCAGCAGCGAAATCGCCCCGATGGCGCCCAGCATCAAGGTGAGACCGCCGGTGATGGTGCCCACGATGGAGAGGGCATCTTTCTGGGAGCGCACGGCGAAGTCGTCTTCGCGCAGGATGCGGTGCCGTTGCCGCAGCAGGTTGGTGATCTGAAACTTGGCGGCGCTGATGGCCGCTGGATCGCGGGCTTCAACGCTGATGAAGCTCAAGGAGGTGCCATAGGTGGGATCACGCCCGCTGAGGCGCGCCACCATCGTGGAGAGGGGCACATAGGCCGCATCATCCTGGTTCTGGCCCAGGAACGCCCCCTTGGGGGCCATCACGCCGATCACCTGGAAGGCTTGGTTCTTGATCCGCACCGAGCGGCCGATCGGATCGCCGCCTGGCAGCAGCCGGCTGGCCAGATCAGGGCCCAGCACGGTCACATTGCGGGCCGAGTTGAGGTCTGCTGGCGAGAAGAAGCGCCCCTTGCCCATCTCAAAGCGCCGCACCGCCAGGAATTCAGGTGTGATGCCCGACACCGTGACCGAGGCGCTGCGGTTGCCCGCCCGCATCGTTTCGCTGCTGGTGATCTGCGGGGCCACCCGGGCCACGCTCGGCACCTGCTCGCCGATGGCTTCGGCGTCTTCCAGCACCAGTGTTTTGGGATTGGTGATGCCGCGCCGGCGCGTGTCGTTGTTGCCCGGCACCACAAACAGCACGTTGGCGCCGAGGCTGCTGAGCTGCCCCTCCGCCAGGTTCTGAGCGCCTTTGCCCACCCCCACCAGGGTGATCACCGAGGCATTGCCGATCACGATCCCCAGCATCGTGAGGGCCGAACGCAGGCGATTGGCCCCCAGGGCCCCCAGCGCCATGCGGGCTGTTTCCCTCAGGGGCAGGCGTGCCGCGATGGCCACCGCCTCGGGCTTAGCCGACCGTGTCGGGGCTGCTGTGGTCATGGATGGAGGTGCCGCGGTGCACCACGCCCTGGCGCACATCGAGCGTAACCACCTCCCCTTGGTGCACGTCGCGGGTGGCATTCACCACACCAGTGATCACCGGGATTCCCAGCCGCTGGCCGATTACGGCGGCGTGGCTTTGGCTGCCATCCTCCTCGGTGATCACACCGCCGGAGCGGCGGATGGCTTCGAGAAATGAGGCGCTGGTGCTGGTGGCCACCAGGATCTCCCCGGGTTCGATGCGGGCGGCGTCTTCCGGGGTTTGGGCCACACGCACTTTGCCGCTCACCGAGCGGCCGCCGTAGCCCACACCACGGCCGAGCACAGCCGAAACAATGCCCACCTTCACCAGATCGGTGGAGCCGCTCACGCCTGAGAGGGTGCCCGCGGTTTCGATCACCAGATCACCCTCCTGCAGCAGGTTCTGCTCCTGGGCGACCCCCAGGGCCATGCTGAAGGTGCGGCTGGTGGACGACTGGGTGGCAATCACCAAGGGGTTCACCCCCCACACCAGTTGCAGCTGACGCGCCACCTTCACATCGCTGGTGATGGCCAGGATCGGCGTGGAGGGGCGGAATTTGCTCACGTTGCGCGCGGTGGCGCCGCTCTTGGTGAGCGGCAGGATCGCGGCCGCATCCAGCTGGGTGGCGATGGTGCTCACCGCCATGCTGATGGCGTTGGGAATCGTGCAGGCCAGCTGGGTGTCGGGCTGGCGGTTGGGGTAATCCTTCTCGATGCGGCGGGCGATGCTCGCCATGGTTTCCACCGCTTCCACCGCGTACTCACCCACGGCGGTTTCGTTGGAGAGCATCACCGCATCGGTGCCATCGAGGATGGCGTTGGCCACATCGCTCACCTCGGCGCGGGTGGGGCGGGCGTTGGCCACCATGCTGTCGAGCATCTGGGTGGCCGTGATGATCGGAATGCCCATGGAGTTGGCCTTGCGGATCAGCTCCTTCTGCAGCAAGGGCACCTCTTCAGCGGCCATTTCCACGCCCAGGTCGCCCCGGGCCACCATCACGCCATCACAGAGGGGCAGGATCGCGTCGATCTGGTCGATGGCTTCAAATTTTTCGATCTTGGCCACCACCGGGGTGGAGTAGCCCAGTGAGCTGATCAGTTCACGGATCTCCTCCATATCGGAGGGGTTGCGCACGAAGCTGAGCGCCACCCAATCCACACCCAGCTGCAGGCCAAAGGCCAGGTCGTTGCGGTCCTTGGCGGTGAGGGCCCGAACCGAGAGCAGGCAGTCGGGGAAATTAACGCCCTTGTTGTTGGAGAGCTTGCCGCCAACAGTCACCTTGCAGTGCAGGGTTTCCTCGGCCTGGTCGATCCAATCCACCAGCATTTCCACCTTGCCGTCGTCCAGCAGGATCCGGCTGCCCGGCTCCACCTCTTTGGCGAGCTTGTCGTAGGTCACCGTGGCGATGTGCTGGTCGCAGGCCACATCGCGGGCGGTGAGGGCGAAGGAATCGCCCTTGGCCAGGGTGATAGGCCCATTGGCAAAGCGCCCAAGGCGGATCTTGGGGCCTTGAAGGTCTTGCAGGATGCCCACATGAACACCCAGTTCATGGGCCACCTGGCGAATCGTGGCCGCCCGCTGGGCGTGCTCCTCGTGGTCGCCGTGGGAGAAGTTCAGCCGGAACGTGGTGGCACCGGCAAGAATCAAGGCACGGATCTGCTCCGCTGATTCGGTGGCTGGCCCGATAGTGGCGACGATCTTCGTGCGTCGCTGGTGGTCGGGCATGGGCATGAACCGGGCCTAAAGCGTTGCGGAAGCTATCACCGGACCGTTCCCATGGATCTCAACACCTACCAGCAGCGCGCCCGGTCCACGGCGCAATACCCCAGTTGTGGAGAGAATCCCATCTATCCAGCCCTGGGTCTCTGCGGTGAAGCCGGTGAGGTGGCCGACAAGGTGAAAAAGGTGCTGCGCGACCACGGCGGTGACTTCACGGCCGAGCGCCGTGAGGCGATTGCCCTGGAGCTGGGTGATGTGCTCTGGTACGTGTCGCAGTTGGCGGCCGAGTTGGGTTGCAGCCTGGAGAGCGTGGCCCAAGCCAACCTCGACAAGCTGGCCAGCCGTGCGGCTCGCCGGGTGATTTCAGGAAGTGGTGATCAGCGATGACACGTGTTCTGGCCCTGCTCTTGGCCCTGCTGCTGTGGCATCCGGCAGTGGCCTGGGCGTCTGATCTGGTGGTGAGTGATCCGGTGGTGGAACCCTGCCCAGCGGATGATGCCGCCGCCCAGCCGGAGCTGCGGCGACCGGTGGGGGCCAGTTGCTACGCCCTGCGGGGGGTGGTGATCAACCCTGGTCAGCGGGCGGTGGTGGACACCGATGTGTTCGCTCAGATCCTCGATGGCAGCGGTGAACCCGCCCTGGCCAATCGCACCAGGGTGGGCTCGATCGGGGATGTGCCCCCTGGGCGCTCCCCCTTCGCTTTACGCCTTTCCATCCCAGCCGGCACCCCAGGGCCGTTCAGCGTGCGCAAGGCCCGAGCCCGCGGCTTCACCGCGCCTGTGCGCACTCGGGCCGGCGCTGATGATGAACTGCTGCCCTTGGAGCAGGAGCTGCTGGCGGGTTGATCCCTTGATCAGGCGATGTAGGGGGCGTTTTGGAGATTGCCGGCCGAGACCTTCACGTCTGGATCGGTTGGGATCACGTTGGAATCGGCTTCACTGCAGGCGCCGGCTGTTGCTGCCTGGATCGCTTCATCATCCAGCGATTGGCTGGAATCAATCGATCGCTCTGAGTTGGATGAATTGATGCTCATGAAAGGTGGAACTGACGTTGCGCCAAGCAATGTTGTTCGAGCCGCTGTGAGCCATCAGCTTGTTCAAGCAGCCCACAACCACCCCGCCGAGATTGGAGGCGGAGTGGGGTCATCGTGTTGCCTTCAGCTGAGCTGAAGCTACTCATCAAAATCGCGGCAGCCCAAGGCATAGGGATGGAGCTTGCACTCACGGGCCCAGAACTGATCGTGATTTTCGGCGGCTAGATCATGCTCCGGTACGGATGCATGACGAACTGGCTCGTACCACCCATTGAGCCAGAGGGGTGTGTAGGCCAGTGGCGGATAGCCCAAGAGGTCAAACATGGAAACCTCCATTGCTGCGTGGATTGATGGGCATGTGCTCATGCCCCTGCTCGGCCATAGCGGTGTCTGACTTCGGTTTAGCGCGCTTGCATTGACTTGGTAATAGGAACAACAACCCAGCTGCCAAACCACGCGGTTGTGGCCATGGTTGGGCTGGTGGCAGCAACCTTGGTGCCCTTTGTTGCCATCACCAGCTCTGATGCATGGTTACGAATCTCAGATCACCGTTCTGTTTGTGGTGATGGCCTTGGCGGCCTGGCTGCCATCGCTGGTGCCCTGGCTGGCGATCCCCGCACCGGTGCTGGAGTTGATGCTCGGCATCCTGATCGGGCCCCATGGGTTGCAGCTCAACCAACACATGGCGGATGCCCAGGTGCGTGCGGCGATGCTCAGTGGAAGCCCTGTGCTCACCGTGTTTTCCACGATGGGCATGGCGGTGCTGTTCATGCGGGTGGGATTTGAAATCGAACCCGAGATGGTGCGTGGTCGTGCGTTGAAGCTGGCCTGGTGGAGTTGGCTGGTTTCAGCAGCGCTGGCGCTGGCTGTTGCAGTTGTTCTGGTGCTGCTCCATGGCTTCCCGCAGCCGGCCCTTCCGTGGCTGGTGTTGGCCTTGAGTACCTCGGCTCTGGGGGTGGTGCAACCGCTGTTGCGCGACCGTGGCGTTCTCCCCGAGGGGTTTGCCAACACCATGGTGTCGGCTGCCGTGCTTGGTGAGGTGATGCCCACCCTGTTGATCAGCCTGGTGGTGGCGCAAGCGGATCGCTTGGCCTGGCAGATGCTGATGATCCTGGCGTTCACGGTTCTCTGCGGCGCCTTGCTGTGGTTGGTGGTGAGCTATCGCCATCGCTGGGAGCGGCTGCTGGAGCGCACCATGAACAGTTCTTCGCAGCTGCCGATCCGCCTGGCGATGACGCTGCTGGTGGTGATGATCCTGATCGGCCGGATGGTGGAGATCAACCTGGTGCTTGGGGCGCTGATGACCGGAATGTTGTTGCGCTTCGGCCTCAATGCCCGGCATCGCCAGGCCCTGGCCGATCGCATGGATGGCATCGGCGGTGGATTTCTGATTCCCCTCTTCTTCATCCATTCGGGGATGCAGCTGGATTTCAGCTTGTTGTTGGCTCAGCCTGTTTCGGTGTTGTGGATTCCGTTGCTGGCCCTGGTGATGCTGCTGGTGCGTGGTTTGCCGTTGCTGGTGCTGCACCGCCATTCGCTCTCGCTACGCAGCCGCTTGGCTTTGGCGCTTGATTGCGGCACCCAGCTACCGCTGGTGGTGGCGATCAGCATGTTGGCGTTGCAGCATTCGGCCTTGTCGGCTGCCCAAGCCACGTCACTGGTGGCAGCGGCGGTCACAACGGTGATGCTCTACCCCGCATTGGCCACCCGTTTGCTGCAGCGGGAGGTTCAAGCGGGCTAACGGGCTGGGGATATCTGCTTATTTTTCTGTTAAGCAGCTCCAAACCTGCCGGGCCACTGCGCGCTAGAGCGCTTGCTGCAGCAGCACTCTGCCCACGACCCAGCTGTGGGGCGATGCCAAGCCCGGTTTGCGTTGTGTGGGTTGGGTAGCCGCAACGGCGTTGTGGCTGCAGGATGGAATCCCGGCGGCACCACGATGCGCTTCGAAGCAGACGAGCTCAGCCCCTCGGAAGAGGCCGCCGCCCACCTGTTTGCGCAGTTGATGGCCAGCTGCCTGCAGGCCGCCACACCGGAACAGGCCGCCAAGATCCGCCTGGCCATGCATCCAGAACACATGTCGGAGGAGGTGGCGGAGCTGCTCAGTGTGTCGCTGGCGGCGGTGCACCAGGTGGCCTATGAAAACGCCATCGCCCTCACCAACAGCATCGTGCACGGCGAGGCATTCACCGGCTATGTGGTGCGCGAGAACAGCCCCGATGTGGGGCTTCAGTAGCCGAAGCCGCCCATCATCGACACACTGGCGCTGGCCAGCAGCTGCTGCACCAGGTTCAGGGCGATGAAGGCGATGATCGCCGAGAGATCCAAGCCGCCCAGGGGTGGGATCAAGCCACGGAACACATTGAGGTAAGGATCGGTGATCGAGCTCACGGCGCTCAGCACCGGATTGCCCCAGTCGAGGTTCGGGAACCAGCTCAGCAGCACCCTCACGATCAACACCACGGTATAGATGCTGAGGGTTTGGGCCAGCACGCCCAGAAGGAAGCTGAGATCCATGAACGGTGTGGAAGTGGCTTGAATCTATCCAGCTTCCGCTGGTGTTGAGATCGAGAAGGTGCGGTGGAATTTCTCGGTGAGGCTGATCCAATACGAGCGGCCGTCACTTTGGCGTTTGCGTTCGATGAAGCCCCGTTCCAGCAGTTCCTTGATGTGGTCGTAAGCGCCGCTGCCGCGC
>JAYKIT010000138.1:0-3460 GCA_035285765.1 Synechococcus sp.
GCTTGGCGGCCCCGCAGCCTTTCGGCGCGCCTGGCCCGGGTGGGGGTGTGGGTGCTGCTGCTCTATGTGCTGATCGCCTTGCTCAGCCCCCTGTTGTTCCACTTAGGCCTGCTGCCGGATGTGAACAGCGGCCTGCATAACCCCATCAATGCGCCGCCATCGCTGCAGCACTGGTGCGGCACCAATCGCCTCGGGCAAGACGTGTGCGCCCGCACCATTGCCGGCGCCGGTGTGGCCCTGCAGGTGGTGGTGCTCGCCCTCAGCCTGGCCCTGGTGATCGGGGTGCCGCTGGGCATGCTCAGCGGTTATTTCGGTGGCCCGCTTGATCGCGCCCTGGTGCTGCTGATGGACACCGTGTATTCGCTGCCGGTGGTGCTGCTGGCGGTGGTGATGGCCTTTCTGCTGGGCCAGGGGTTGCTCAATGCCGCCGCAGCGTTGTGTGTGGTGTACGTGCCGCAGTACTTCCGGGTGGTGCGCAACCAAACCGCTGCGGTGAAAGCGGAGCTGTTTGTGGAGGCGGCCCAGAGCCTCGGCGCTGGCCCGCTCTGGATCATGCGCAAGTACCTCTTCCGCAATGTGATCACCTCGGTGCCGGTGGTGCTCACCATGAATGCGGCCGATTCGGTGCTGATGCTCGGCAGCCTTGGGTTTCTCGGGCTCGGTTTACCAGCGGTGGTGCCGGAGTGGGGTGCTGAGCTCAAGCAGGCCCTCACGGCCCTGCCCACCGGCATCTGGTGGACCGCTCTCTATCCCGGCCTGGCCATGTTTCTACTGGTGCTGGCGCTCTCCTTCATCGGCGAAGGTCTCGATGCCTGGGTGAGCGGTGAGGAGCGCAGCCCGGTGGCCTGATCGGCTCTGGTGTTGTCAGGGTCTTAAGCCGGCACGCAGGCGCCACGAATCTGTTTATGGTGGCGAAATCCTCAAACGGCTGATGGGGGTTTCACTGGCACTTCTGGGCCTCACCGCCCTGTTTTGGTACCTCGGCTTGCGCAATCCCGATGAGGTGATCGGGATTCTTGAAAAGCTGATGGCCACCCTGCTGCTGATCCTCACCCTCAGCTTTGGCGGCTTGCACCTTGGAATCGGCCTGGTGCTGCTGGTGGTGGCCCTCAGCTTGCCCCGCGCCAGCGCCTATGCCAGCACCCGCCAGCGGGCCACGCAGCCGCCAGAAGCCATGGATTCGGAATCCAGCGAGCTGTTTCTCAAGTTCTGAACCTGCTGCGCCGCAGCTGGCTTCAGCAGCGCAGTTTCACTGTGCGCGGCAGCTCCTCCAGCAGTTCGCCGCTGTCGCTGAGGGCCGGGTAGCTGCGCCCGGTGTCGTTGCACCAGCGCGCCACCTGGGGGTAGGCCCACTCAAACAAGGTGCGTTGGTAGAGCTCAGGAGCAAGCCCCTCGCCGGCTGTTGGGATCAGGCCGGCGGCCTGCCGCTGGCGCACCGCTTCAAACAGCAAGGTGGCCGCCGCCACGCTCACATTCAGCGACTGCACCATGCCGGTCATGGGGATGAACACCGGCTGATCCACCGCGTTGCCGGCTTCAGCGGTGAGGCCCCATTTCTCAGCGCCGAGCACAAACGCGGATGGCTTGGTGAAATCGCAGCTGCGGTAATCCACCGCATCCACCCCCAGCATCGTGCCGTAGATGCGAAAGCCTTTGGCCCGCAGCGCATCAAAGGCTTCGCGCACCGATCCGTGATCGCGGATCGGCACCCATTTCTGGGAGCCCTGGGCGGTGCTGTTGAAAGTGCGCGGCCGCCCCTTGAGGCTCACCGCATGGGCTTCAAACACACCGGTGGCATCGCAGGTGCGCAGGATCGCCGAGAGGTTGTGGGGTTTCTCCACCGCCTCCATCAGCACCGTGAGATCACCCATGCGGCCATTGAGCACTGAGCGCAGGCGTTCAAAGCGGCGGGGCAGCAGGGGCAAAGCAAAGGCGGGCGCCAGGCTCCAGTTTCAACCAGCGCCTGCGGCCGCCTCAGGCGATCGTTTTTGGCCTCCTCCAGGGAGATCTGGCCGTTGCCATCGCGATCAACCAGTGCTTGGCATGCTGAGCAGCAGTGCCAGGGCAACAAGAGCGCGGCGAGCCATGGGGGTGATTTCACCGGTGAGATCGTCGTGTTGATGTCTCCCTCGAGTGCTTCCCAGAGCTTTGACCAGCGGGTGTACGCCCTGGTGCGCCGCATCCCCCCCGGGCGCCTGGCCACCTATGGCCAGATCGCTGAACTGCTCGGCTGCTGGGGCTGTGCCCGCCAGGTGGGCTGGGCCTTGCGGCGGCTCAGCCTGCCCAGCGATGTGCCCTGGCAGCGGGTGGTGAACGCGGCAGGCCGCATCAGTTTTTCCCCCTCCCGCGAGGGCAGTGATTGGATCCAGCGGCAGCTGTTGCTGGAGGAGGGGATTGCGGTGCAAGCCGATGGGCGGCTGCCCTTGCGGCGCTATCTGTGGACTCCACCTCCGGATGCCTGCCTTGAGCCCTGATGCCCAACCCACCGGTCTTGCTCCGCGCCTGGTGGCCTGGCGGGTGCTGGAAGCGGTGGGGGATGGTGCCTATGCCGATCTGGCCCTGGAGCGTGAACTCAAACGCCAGCCGCTGCCCCCCCGGGATCGGGCCCTGGCCACGGAACTGGCCTATGGGGCCATCCGCCAGCGGCGCCAGCTCGATGCCTGGCTGGATCGCTACGGCAAGGTGCCGGCAGCCCAACAACCACCCAGGCTGCGTTGGCTGCTGCACATCGCCCTGCAGCAGCTGCTGTTTGCCGATCGGGTGCCCAGCTCTGCTGCGGTGAGTACGGCGGTGGAGCTGGCCAAGCGTCAGCGGCTGCTCAAGCTGGCGCCGGTGGTGAATGGGGTGCTGCGGGCGGTGGTGCGCGCCCTGGAAGCCGGTGACTCCCTGCCCCTGCCCGCTGAGCCCAAGCAGCGCCTGGCCCTGGAGCAGTCACTGCCCGATTGGTTGGTGAATGAGCTGTGGCAGTGCATCGGCCCGGAGCGCACCACCGCCTTGGCTCAGGCCGCCAACCGCATCCCCAGCCTGGATCTGCGCGTGAACCCCCTGCGCACCACGCTGGAGCAGCAGTTGCAGGCCTTCGCACTGAGCGGTGTTGAGGCTCAGGCCATTGCCGATCTGCCCCAGGGCATCAGCCTGATAGGCCGTCCCGGTGCGCTCACCCAGTTGCCCGGCTTTGCTGAAGGCCACTGGTGCGTGCAGGATCGCGCTGCTCAGCGCATTGCGCCGCTGCTCGATCCAAAACCCGGCCAGCGGGTGCTCGATGCCTGCGCGGCCCCCGGCGGCAAGGCCACTCACCTGGCCGAGTTGATGGCTGATCAGGGGGAGGTGCTAGCGCTCGATCGTGCCCCGGCGCGGTTGGAGCAGGTGCAGGCCAATGCCCAGCGCCTTGGCTTGCGCTGCATTCACACGGAAGCCGCTGATGCCACCGCCTTGGAGGCTTTTGAGGCCGAGGGGTTTG
>JAYKIT010000139.1:0-2710 GCA_035285765.1 Synechococcus sp.
CGGCTGCGGCTGGAGAGTGCCTTTTTCAACCACGAAGCCAGCCTGGCCAAGCTGGCCTCCGCGCGGCGGGGGGTGGCGGCAGCCATCGAAGCCTTCCGTGATCTGCGCCTGCGCTATCAGCGAGGGCTCTCTAGCGAAGTGGATCTCTCCATCACCCAGGAGCGCCTGATCGCCAGCCTGGTGCAACGGCTCAACGCCATGGTGGGGGTGAACATCAGCTACGCGCAATTGCTGCGGGAACTGCTGCCGGTGCCCCGTGATCCCCAGGCCCCCTTCAGCGGCGAACTCATCTATGCAGCACCCCAAGCGGCTGCAGCGTCTGCCACTGGCCGCTGAGTAGGGCCTCAGCAAGCAATGGCGCCAACACCGGCACCTGGGCAAAGGCACCACTGAAACCGGTGAACAGATGCAGCTGGGGCTGCTCAGAGTGGGGGCCCAGCAGCGGCCGCTGATCGGTGCTGTAGGCCACCGGTTGCTGCTGCAGCGTTGCGGCGGCCAGTTGCTCAGAGGCCAGGCCAGGCAGGAGTTGCTGGGCCGCAGCCTGCAATCGCTCCAGCTCTTGAGCCGCCTGGGGAGCAGGGTTCAGGGGTTGCTCAAACCAGGAGGTTTGCCCCAGCAGCAGCCCACCGCCAGGAGCGGGTGCAACGCCGGCATCAAGAATCGATGGATCACCAACTGCAGCCAGTTCCCGCTGGCGCCGCTGACCCAGCAGGGGCATGGCGATGCGAGGGGCAGCCAACTGCGCGCGCTCAAGTTTCAACACCCCAGCCCAGCTGAAGCGCAGCGGTCCGGGAATGCTCAGACCCAGCCCCTGCAGCAAGCCCACGGTGGCCGCACCGGCACACAGCACAACGGAGTCGCGCCGCAGCCGCTGGGCCAGGACCTCAGGGCTGAGGGCAGGGCTGCGATGCACCCCCAAACGCTCGAGGGCCACATCAAGACCGCGCTGCAAGCCGCGGGGATCAAGGCGGAGATAGGGAAGCTGCAGGGCACCAGCCCAATCCCCACCCGCCATCAAGGGCTCGGCGCGCTGCAACTCAGCGCCATTGAGCTGCTCCACAGCTGGCTGCTGGGGCAATTGCTGCAACGCCGCCATGGCAGCTTGCACAGCGCGGAGATCATCCTGCTGCTGCCAATGCAGCCACAGCGGCAGTGGCTGCAAGCCCAACGGGCCATGGCGCTGCTGCAACTGCTGCCAAGCACTGGGAGCCTGGGCCTGCAGACGGCCCAAGGGATCATCAGCCCCAGCCCACCAGGGCACCCCGCCGTAACTGCAGCCGCTGGCACCAGTTTCTAGTGGAGGGCCAGCGAGCTCAACAGCGGCACCCCGCTCAGCCAGCTCAAGCGCCAGCAGAGCCCCGCAAAGGCCGCCACCCACCAGCAGCAGGGGCGGCCCAGCAGGCATCAGTAGTTGAGGGTGAAGGAGTGAATCACCTGATGGAACATCTCATCCACCTTGTTCCAGCGAGCCTCATTGGTGCTGGCCGCCAGGGTGAACAGCTGGCCCTTATCGGCCACCACGGTGGCGAGCTCATGGCGATCGCGATCAGCCAGATGCACCTTGAACTCCAGGTCGTAGAAGGTGCGGCCCAGATCATCACGCTGGCTGGCTTCCACCAGCTCAGCCTCACGGCCGCTGCCAGGGGGGGCGATCACGGTGCTGCGCAGCTTTTCGCCGATGGCCACCACACTGCCGAGATCCTCCAGGCGCTTTCTGGCATCCACCGGGGCGATCACCAGGCTGAGGGTTTCATCGCTGTTGATCAGGTCGTGAAACACCACCTCGGGGCCATCGGTGACGGCCACCCGGTTCCAGCCAGTGGGATAAAGGAAGGCATAACGGCCGTCGTTGCTGCTGAAGCGCTGCAGACCAGCGGCAGAGGCGGAACAACTCACCAGCACCACCGCCAGCAGCAACGGCAGCAGCGCCCGCATCCAGCGGGAAAGGCGGGAAAACGCCATGGTGAATTCAGCCCGGATGGGCCCATTGTCACCCCGTGGGCTGCCTAGATTCCGGCGAGTTACAGCAGCCCGCTGACTGTCTTCACCCGCCCCTTGGCCCGGTTGATCGAGCAGTTCGAACGGCTGCCCGGCATTGGCCCCCGCACGGCCCAGCGGTTGGCGCTCCATCTGCTGCGCCAACCGGAAGAGCAGAGCCGTGCCTTTGCTGAAGCACTCCTCGCTGCGCGCCAGCAGGTGGGCCAGTGCCAGCGCTGCGGCCACCTCTCGGCCGATCCGGTGTGCGACATCTGCCGCAATCCCGAGCGCAGCAACAGCATCATCTGTGTGGTGGCGGATTCACGCGATCTGTTGGCCCTCGAGCGCACCCGCGAATTTCAAGGCAGCTACCACGTGCTGGGGGGGCTGATCTCACCGATGGATGGCATCGGGCCGGAGGCGTTAGCAATCCAACCGCTGCTGCAACGGCTGGATCCAGAGCAGGTGCAGGAGGTGATCCTGGCGCTCACCCCCAGCGTGGAGGGCGACACCACCAGCCTTTATCTGGCCAGACTGCTCAAACCCTTCTGCAGCGTCACCCGTATCGCCTACGGCCTGCCCATGGGCAGCGAGTTGGAATACGCCGATGACGTCACCCTGGCCCGGGCCCTCGAGGGCAGGCGGGCTGTGGAGTAAGCCTGGTTTCATGAGTCGACCCACCCGCTACAGCGCCATCGCCCCGAAGGAACGGCTGCCCGAGTGGCTGCGCCGG
>JAYKIT010000140.1:0-3547 GCA_035285765.1 Synechococcus sp.
GGGCTGTAGGCCTGGGCGATCAGCAGGCCGTCGCAGTACCTCTGGCAGATGGGATAGATGGTGGGGGAATTCATGCCGTTGCCCGCCACCACCGGCCCCCTGTACCCCAGCTCCCGGATCTGCCGCACCAGGTTGCCGCCATCGTTCGGCAGGGCCGAGATCACGAGCAGGTCGGGCTTCAGGCGCAGGGCGTCGGTCACCTGGTTCTGGAAGTCGGTGTCGCTGACGCTGGTGCGCTGCACCGTGACGGGAGGCAGGCCCTTCTGCCGCAGGGTGTTCTGGAAGATCTTCGATTCGGAGGTGCTGTAGGCGTCGTCGTGGGCGAAGAACACCGCCGCCCGGCGGATGCCGGGGTTCTGCCGCAGGGCGGCCTCGATCGAGAGGGGGGCCACCACCGACACCGGGGCCGAGACGCGGGAGATGAAGCGGCCGATCTGGGGCACCCCGACGGCGGTGTTGGAGGGACCGACCACGGGCACCCCGGCGCGTTCCGCCAGGGGATCCACCGCGAAGGCCTGCTGGGAGAGGGAGGGGCCGATCAGGGCGAGCACGCCGCCGTTGATGAGGCCGCGGAAGGCATTGGTGGCGGTCTGTTCCTCACTGCCGCCGTCCTCGAGCCGCAGCTCCAGCTTCGGCTTCTGCTCGCTGAAGTGCTCCCGGGCCAGCTCCAGACCGATGCGCTGGTCCTGGCCCACGCCGCTGGAGTTGCCCGTGAGGGCGATCACCGCCCCGATCGGCAGGGAATCCCTCGGGGCACCGCTGCCGGAACCGGAATCGGGACTGCCGCATCCTGCCGGCAGGGCCAGAAGGGCGGCCGCCAGCAGCCAGCGACCACCCCGGGGGATCAACGGCACGGATTCCGCAGGCGCAACGGCACGGCCGGAGGTTATCGCAGCCGTCCAGGGTGCCGCTCAGGCGATGGCCTGGAATGCCTCCCGGAAGGCGGCGAGGGTGGCGTCGATGTCGGCGTCGGTGTGGGCCAGGGAGGTGAAGCCGGCCTCAAACGAGCTGGGTGCCAGGTAGACCCCGCGCTCGAGCATGGCCCGGTGCAACTTGGCGAAGCGCTCGGTGTCGGTGGCCTTGGCTTCCTCGAAGTTGCGCACGGGGCCGTCGCAGAGGAAGAAGCCGAACATGGCGCTGATGCTGTTGGTGCTGATGGGCAGCCCCGCGGCCTTGGCGGCCTCGGCGATGCCATCAGCCAGCCGCTTGGTGGTGGCGGTGAGCTGCTCGTAGGTGCCCGGGCGCTTCAACAGCTCGAGGGTTTTGATGCCGGCGGTCATGGCCAGCGGATTGCCGCTGAGGGTGCCGGCCTGATACATGGGGCCAGCGGGGGCCACCATCTGCATGATCTCGGCGCGACCGCCATAGGCGCCCACCGGAAGGCCGCCGCCGATCACCTTGCCCATGGTGGTGAGATCGGGGGTGATGCCGAACTTCTCCTGGGCGCCGCCGTAGGCGATGCGGAAGCCGGTCATCACTTCATCGAACACCAGCAGAGCACCGTGTTCACGGGTGATTTCGCGCAGCCCCTCGAGGAAGCCGAAATCGGGGGGGATGAAGCCGGCGTTGCCCACCACGGGCTCAAGGATCACACCGGCGATCGAATCGGGGTTCTCGGCGAAGAGGGCCTTCACCGCCTCGAGATCGTTGTAGGGGGCGGTGAGGGTGTTGGCCGTGGTGCTGCTGGGCACGCCCGGGGAGTCGGGCAGGCCCAGGGTGGCCACCCCGGAGCCGGCCTTCACCAGGAACATGTCCGCGTGGCCGTGGTAGCAACCCTCGAACTTGATCAGCTTCTCGCGGCCGGTGAAGGCGCGCATCAGGCGCAGCACGGCCATGCAGGCCTCGGTGCCGCTGTTCACGAAGCGCACCATTTCCACGCTGGGAACGGCGTCGATCACCATCTCAGCGAGGGTGTTTTCCAACGCGCAGGGCGCGCCAAAGCTGGTGCCCTTGCCCAGGGCCTGCTGCAGGGCCTCGATCACTTCGGGGTGGGCATGGCCGCAGATGGCCGGGCCCCAGCTGCCGATGTAGTCGATATAGCGATTGCCATCCACGTCCCAGGCGTAGGCGCCTTCAACGCGATCAAAAACGATGGGCTGACCTCCCACGGAGCGGAAGGCGCGCACTGGTGAATTCACGCCGCCGGGCATCAGCTTCTGGGCGGCTGCAAACAACGCGTCAGAGCGGCTGGTGTTCAGGGCTGCAGCGGTGACCAAGGGTTTGTCGGCGGGAGCGCAAGGTCCCATCCTGACGCAGAGGGTCAAGTCTCGGCGCCGATAGGGTGATTTCACTGACCTTGCAATCCATTTGGCCCCTGCCGCGCGCATTGATTGGGCTGGCCTGGAGCGCCAGCTGCGCCGTTTGCTGCCGAAGGCAGCGGTGGTGAGCAAGCCGCAGGAGCTGCTGAGCTACGACTGCGACGGCCTCACCATGGACCGGCATCTGCCGCGGCTGGCGGTGCTGCCCGATTCCACTGAGCAGGTGGCAGCCGTGCTGCGCCTTTGCGATGAGCTGGGGGTGCCCTTTGTGGCCCGCGGTAGTGGCACTGGATTGTCTGGCGGTGCGCTGGTGGAGCAGGAGGCCTTGCTGGTGATCACCAGCCGCATGCGCCAGGTGCTGGCCATCGATCTCGACAACCAGACCATCCGGGTGCAGCCGGGAGTGATCAACAGCTGGGTGACCCGGGCGGTGAGCGGGGATGGCTTTTATTACGCCCCGGATCCCTCCAGCCAGGTGGCCTGCAGCGTGGGCGGCAACGTGGCCGAGAACTCCGGTGGGGTGCACTGCCTCAAATACGGCGTTACCAGCAATCACGTGCTTGAGCTGGAGGTGGTGCTGCCCGATGGCACGGTGACCACCATGGGCGGACCGCTGGCGGAGATGCCCGGTCTGGATCTGCGCGGGGTGTTCATCGGCAGTGAGGGCACGCTGGGTATCGCCACAGCCATCACGCTGCGATTGCTGCGGCAGCCGGAGGCGGTGGCGGTGCTGCTGGCTGATTTCACCTCGATGGAGGCCGCCGGCGAGGCTGTGCGGGTGGTGACCGCTGCGGGAATCCTGCCCGCCGGCATGGAAATCATGGACAACTTCACCATCCGCGCGGTGGATCAGATGCTTGAGCAGGAGCTCTATCCAGCCGATGCGGCGGCAGCGCTGTTGATCGAACTCGATGGCAGCGCCGCCGATGTGCAGCTGGCGGCCACGGCCACCGTGGAGCTCTGCCGCACGGCCGGTGCCCGCCAGGTGCAGCAGGCCACCACACCTGAGGACCGGGCCCGGCTTTGGCAGGGCCGTAAAAGTGCCATTTCAGCCCTGGGGCGGATGTACCCCAGCTATTACCTGCAAGACGGGGTGGTGCCCCGCAGCGCCCTGCCGCGGGTGCTCGCCGCCATCGATCAGCTCAGCCAGGAGCATCAGCTGCCGGTGGCCAATGTGTTCCATGCCGGTGATGGCAATTTGCACCCGCTGATCCTCTACAACGGCCGCGAAGACGGGGTGCAACAGCGGGTCAAAGCCCTGGGGGCCGCGATCCTGCGCCTCTGCGTGG
>JAYKIT010000141.1:0-2708 GCA_035285765.1 Synechococcus sp.
GGCCGCAACGCCAGTTGCAGCTTGCTCTGTTGCACTGGCTCAAGCTGCGTGATCTGGGCTTGGATCACCTCCCGCAGCAGGGCGCCGGCAGCGCAAACGGTGGTGGGAATGGCTTGTGGGTTGTTCATGGCTCAATGGTTGTCAGCCCTCCTCAGCCCGTCACCGGCCCAGCTGGTTCGGCTTTCACGGTTCGGTTGATCCAGTCAGAGCTCCATCAAAACGAGGGGGTGGGGATTGCCGGGGTGCGGGGCGATCAGGCTTTTGCGCCTCAGAGAATCCCTGACAACCCCTGGCCTGACTCAACGCCCCCTGTTGGATTCGAACCAACGACCGGCTGCTTAGAAGGCAGCTGCTCTATCCAGCTGAGCTAAGGGAGCTGGTGGATCAGTGGCCTGATCACCGCGCCTCATCTTGCCAGCTTCAGCGCTTACATTGGAGGGCTCTTGAGCACCTGCCATGGCCGCCGGCCGCCTCAGCGACAGCCAGAAGCAGGAGCTGGTGGCCCAGTACCGCGCAGGGGTGGCTTCATCCGCCCTGGCCACGGCCTTTGGCTGCAGCGTGAACACCGTGAGCCGCACGGTGAAGGCCCTGCTGAGCCCAGAGGATTACGACAGTCTGAAAAAGCAGCGGGGCCGAGGTGGTGCTGCTCAGGTGCTGCTGCCGCTCACGCCCGCTGATGATCCCGTGCCTGCATCAGCAGCAGCTGCCGCTGATGCAGAGGCTGCAGCGCCGATCGCCGAGATTGAGGCGGTGGTTCCTGCTTCGAGCGCTCCTGAGCCTGATGACGCGGAAGACCCCATTGAGGAGGCCAGCACCCTGGCATTGGATGACGCCGATGATTTCAGCGCTGAGGATCCTGAGGATGACGAGCTCGACGGGCTCGGCGATGAGGATGGCGATAGCGATGCCTTTGTGGCCATTGCACCGCTCAGCGTTGCGGGGGATCTCGATAGCAGCAGCCCCTGCGTGAGTAAACCGCTGGTGGTGAGCGAGCTGCCGGGCAGCCTTTATCTGCTGGTTGATCGCGAAGTGGAGCTCAAGGGCACCTTGGTGAAGGAGTTCAGTGAACTGGGTGCCGTTGCCGCCGAAGAGGAAAATCACAAAGCCATTGCCCTGTTCGCCAATCCCCGCCAGGCCAAGCGGCAATGCGGCCGTAGCCAACGGGTGATCAAGGTGCCTGATCCGGGCGTTCTGGAGCGCACGGCTCCCTTCATCCTGGCCCAGGGCATCAGTCGCCTCGTGCTCGAGGGCACGCTTTATGCCTTGCCTGGCAGTTGATTCAGCGGCGCAGCAGCGCTGTTGTGCTGCCGCCACTCAACACACCGCAGATCACGGCGATACCCACCACAAACCCGGTGGGAAGTTCGGCGCTTTTCCCCACAACCAGATTGAGCGCTTCACGCTGATTCAGGTTCTGGCTGCCCAGGCACAGCATCAGCAGCAACAGCAATGAACCCACCACGGTTCCGGTGAGCAATCGCAGGCGCAGCAGCATTGGGGTTCAGCTCTTGTGTTCAGTTTGCTTCAGCCTTGGTGTGGTGCAGTAGGCGGTAGAGATCCCGTTTCGCGCAGCCACTGCGGCTGGCCAGTTCACGGGCGGCATCAGATGCACTGAGACCTTGGGCCTGCAGCATTGCGAGGGTGTCGCGCAGCTCCTGCTCGCTCCAGTGGCGTTGCGGTGTTGGCGGAGCCCCGGCCAGCACCAGGGTGAATTCCCCCTGGGGTTTGTTCGCCTCAAAGTGGGCCAGCGCGGCCGCCAAGGTTGGGCCCACCTGCTGCTCATGGCGTTTGGTGAGCTCCCTGGCCACCTGCACACCGCGCTGCTCGCCGCAGTGCTCGCTCAGATCGCGCAGCAGGCCCAGCAGCCGGTGCGGTGCTTCGTACAACACGCTGGTGCGCGGCTCCTGGGCAAGCTCCTTCAAACGTTGCTGCCGCTCGCCCCCTTTGGCGGGCAGAAAGCCTTCAAAGCAGAAGCGGCCGCTGGGTAAGCCGCTACTCACGAGCGCCGTGGTGGCGGCGCAGGGGCCAGGCACACACACCACGGCATGGCCGGCGCTGCGGGCGGCAGCCACCAGCTCTTCGCCGGGATCACTGATGCCGGGCAGGCCTGCATCGCTGATCACCGCCAGCGATTCCCCGTTGGCCAGGCCATTGAGCAGTTCAGGAATGCGGCGCTGTTGGTTGTGCTGATGAAAGCTCACTAACTTGGCGCTGATCCCAAAGCCATGCAGCAGCAGGCCGCTGTGGCGGGTGTCTTCGCAGGCGATCCGGTCGACAGCCGCCAAGAGCTGCTGGGCGCGGGGGGACAAATCTCCTCGATGCCCAATCGGCGTGCCCACCAGGTACAGCACCCCGGCCGCTGGTTCCGCTCCGGCGATGGACTCTGGCGACATGGTGCTGCAGGTGCTGCTGGTCATCATCGTGATCCTGCAGGGCCGGTTGACCACCCCTAGGTTCCGGGCAAGTCCTAACCATGGTGCTGCTTGTGGAGATTCCTGCCGAGCTCTGGGTACCCAGCACGTTGGAGTATGTGGTGGATGGCACCTGGGGCCGCCTGGGGGTGCAAGAGCAATTCGGTGAAACACGCATCTCGGGCTCCACCAATGGGCTGGCCGTGTGGGAAGACACGGCTTTGGGCAAGACCTATCTGTATGTGGGTGCCTCCAATGGCGGAGTGCATCTTCGGGTTTACGACCACGCCACGGATC
>JAYKIT010000142.1:0-8291 GCA_035285765.1 Synechococcus sp.
GCAAGGGCAAGACGTCGCACTTTTGAGAAAAGTCAGTTTGGTGATCCTAGAAATCTTGATCCTGGTTTGCACCTTGATTCTTGGTTTTGCTCACGCCTGAACAGGTGCCTGAGCTGCAGGTGCTCGAGCGGTGATCAAGACCTGTGATCATGGAGCTGGAGCTATCGAATCCAGGGTGAGCGAGAGGTTTGGCAATGAATAGCCGTGCCGACCAGTACTGGGGTTTCTGGCCGCTGCTGCCTCTCTATCCCTATGGCCAGCGGCAAACGCTGCGCCGCGAGCTGGTGCCGGGGCAGGTGTGGAGCTTTGAGCAGCTCCAGGGTGTGTTCTCGGTCGCCGTACCCATTCGGATGACGGCCCTGAAACTCAATGCCGGCCTGCTGCTCTATGCCCCAATCGCTGCAACTCGGGAATGCATTGCCCTGGTGCGTGAGCTGGAGGCTGAACACGGCCCAGTGGTCACGATCGTGCACCCCAGCAGCTCTGGGTTGGAACACAAGGTGGGCGTGCCGGCCATGGCCCGCGCTTTTCCCAACGCCGAGCTTTGGATCACGCCTGGTCAGTGGAGTTTTCCTCTGCGCTTGCCCTTGAGCTGGTTGGGCTTTCCACCGAGGCGCACCAAGGTGCTGTTTGAGCAGGGTGTTCCGCATCCCGATGCGCTGCACTGGGAAGCCCTGGGGCCGGTTCCCCTGGGGCCAGGGCCGTTCATGGAGGCCACGGTGCTGCATCGCGCCAGTGGGTCATTGCTGCTCACCGATGCCTTGATTGCCGTGACTGAGCAGTGGCCTGAATTGCTGGAGATCAACCCTCGGCCAATGCTCTACCACGGCCGTGAGACAGGCTCTGAACCCATGAGCGACACGGCTGAACGGCGCAGCAAGGGCTGGCGCCGGATGGTGTTATTTGCCTGTTATCTGCGCCCCAGCGCAGTTGACCAGGTTTTTGAATTCTTCCCCTTCCGTTGGCGCCACGGCTGGGAAGCCGATTTCGAAACGGTGAGCCGCGCCGGTGCATTGCGGGTGGCGCCGATTCTTGAGGATCTGGTGTTCCCACGCCATCGGCAACTGATGGCCAGTTGGCTGGAGCGCTGCTCCCAGTTACCCATCCAGCAGGTGATCCCCGCTCACTTTGACGCTCCAGTGCGCTGCAGCGCAGCGAGCTTCATGGCGTTGAGCCACAGCTGGAACCAAGGAGTCAGCACAGACGGCAGCGCGGACCGTGACCTGCTGCGCACGGTCAATGGGCGCCTGGAAGACCTTGGCTTGGTCCCCAAGGCCTGAGGCGCGGGAGTGCTGAACGGTTGGGTTCAGAGCTCGATGGGCTCATCCCCATCGGGGCCGAACAGGGAGCTTTCCAGTTCCATGCGCTGCTCCATCTGGCGCAGGAAGTAGCCAGTCATCATCGCGGAGGCCAACAGGCCAGCGAGGTTGTCACGGCTGGTTTGGATCTTCACATCAAACTGTTCGCCTGGGAGCAGGCCCAGCAGGCCCTGCACGTTGTGGCGAATGATTTCCTGAATGTCAGGGCTGGCGGAACGGGCCACCCGCTGGAGCACGTCAGGGCTTTGCTCCTGCAGGTAACGGATCAGCTCGTTACCGCCGATCGCCTCCGTTTCCGTGGTCAGAAATTCGGGATTGAACATCCTGGCCCCGGGTGTTGTCCAAATCACAACTTAACAGCCTCTCAAGAGTTGTGACTTCCTCGGACTCAGCCCAAGCGAGGGGCGCGGATGGGTCCAAACCCCGCAAGCGGCCAGTAGCGCCAAACGGCGGTGCCAATCAAATCAGCTTCTGGCAGGGGCCCCCAGAGATGGGAATCAAGGCTGGCATTGCGGTTGTCGCCCAGCACCAGCAGCTCGCCAGGCCTGATGGTTCGCGCTGGCAGGGTGTACTCCATGGCAGCGGCGATCCAGGGTTCCAGCACCGTTTCGCCATTGCGCACCAGGCTGCCGTTTTCCACCGCGATCTCATCGCCAGGCAGCGCCACCACCCGCTTGATCAAGGCGGCATTGGGGTCGTAACCCGCCTGAATCAAGGCTTCTGGTGTACGGAACACCACCACTGCATTGCGGTTCGGCGTCAGCCCCAGGCGCTGCCCCAGCTTGAACACCAGCACCCGATCCTGCGGTTCGAGGCTTGGATGCATCGATTCCGAGGGAATCCACCGAGGTTCCATCACTCCCCAGCGAATCAATAACGCCAGGCCCACCACCAGCAGCAAACCGCGCCAGCGGCTCCAGCTGGATTCAGGCGTGTCGCTGGTGTTGGTCATGCTGGGCCGGGCTGCGCGCAAGCACAATCGTGACGCCTTGCCATCGGGCCATGGAGCTGCAGGCCATCGACAACCTGCGCGCGGCTGAAGCCCTGCTCCGCGAGCTCATGGCTCTGGGGCTACGGCGGCTGGTGCTCTGCCCCGGGAGCCGCTGTGGTCCCCTGGCGCTGGCGGCCGCTCGTCTGGAAGCCCATGGCTTGCAGCTCAGCACAGGGCTGGATGAACGCTCAGCCGCGTTTTATGCCCTGGGGATGACCCGGGCTGATGGGGCCCCCACTGCTGTTGTGACCACCTCAGGCACCGCGGTGGCAAACCTGCTGCCGGCTGTGGTGGAAGCCGATCTGAGTGCGCTGCCATTGCTGTTGCTCACCGCGGACCGTCCAGAGCGGCTCAAGCACTGCGGTGCCAATCAAACGGTGAATCAGGAAGCTTTTTTGCAGCCCGCCTGCCGAGCCTTGCTGCAGGGCCCCCTGGCTGGCTTGCACCAGGCGGATGAACCGCGACTCATGGCCCTGGCCCAAGCGGCCTGGCGGCAATGCCTTGGCATTCCAGCGGGGCCTGTGCACCTGAATCTTGCCTTTGACGAACCGCTGCACGCCGATCCGGCAGCTCCACCCCCAGCGGCCCCCGTGGCTGCATCAACGCCAGCGCTGCAGCTGCAGCCGCCCAGCGACTGCGCTCCGCTCGATCCTGATCAACCTGGCGTGGTGGTGGTGGGCCCCTGGCGGCGTGGCGATGGGTCTCGCTTTGTGGCGGCTTTGCAACACCTGGTGCGGCGCACGGGCTGGCCGCTGCTGGTGGATGCCGCTTCAGGTTTGCGGGGCCTGCCGCTGCCGCTGGTGAGCGGCTACGACCTGCTGTTGAGTGATCCCCAACAGGTGCCGCCCGCAGCTCAGATTCTGCGGTTGGGGTCGATGCCGGCCAGCCGCCGCTTGCAAACCTGGCTGCAAGGCCACACGGGGCCTCAGTTGGTGATCACTGAGCTCGATCCGCGCCGGCAGGATCCCCTGGCCTCAGGCTGTGAGCAGCACTGGCAGGGATTGGCCAGCTGGGTGGCGGCCCTGCCGCCAGGCCACCCCGCTGAAGCCAGCTTGGCGTTGCAAACGCAATGGTTGGCAGCTGATGCCGCGGTTCAACAACGGCTTGACCTGGAGCTACCCCTGCGGGGCCCCTGCACCGAGCCCGCCCTGGCCAGGGGCCTGCAACGGCTTCTGCCCAGTGAGTGGCCCGTGATGCTGGCCAGCAGTTCGCCGGTGCGTGATTGGGAGAGCTTTGCTGCTCCAGGGGAGCGCCACCGCAGTGTGGTGAGCTTCCGCGGCGCCTCTGGTATTGATGGCACGCTTTCGCTCGCTGCAGGTCTGGCCAGCCAATGGCAGCGGCTGGTGTTGATTACCGGTGATCTCGCTCTGCTGCATGACAGCAACGGCTGGTTGTGGCGCCAGCAGCTGCAGGGCCAATTGCGCGTGGTGCTGATCGACAACCGCGGTGGCGGCATTTTTGAGCAATTGCCGATGCCCAGGGCGGGGCTCGATTTTGAGCGGTTGTTCGCCATGCCTCAGGCGGTGGACCCCCTTGCTCTGGCCGCTGCCCATGGCGTGCCCCACCACGATTGCCCGGATCTGGAGCAACTCCCTCAGGCGGTGCAGTGGTTGCTGGATCCAGATGCCGCCGTTGATTCCATGCGGCTGTTGCGCTGCCGCAGCGATCGGGCTGCTGATGCCCTGCTGAGACGATCCCTGCGCAAGCCAGGATGGCCCGCTGGCCCCCCAGCTGTTCGATGAGCGACGCCCAACCCACCACCTGGATCGCTGCTGGTGATTACCACGATGTGCTGTTGCATCTCTCAGGCGATGAGCGGATCGCCCGGATCGCCATCAACCGACCGGAGAAGCGCAATGCCTTCCGGCCTCGCACGGTGAGCGAGCTCTACGACGCCTTCGCTCGCGTACGCGACAACCCGAAGGTGGGGGTGGTGCTGTTCACCGGTGCGGGCCCTGCCGCCGACGGTGTGCATGCCTTTTGCGCAGGCGGCGATCAATCCGTGCGCGGCGATGGCGGCTATCTGGATGAAACAGGCATGCCGCGGCTCAATGTGCTGGATCTGCAGCGGCTGATTCGCAGCCTGCCCAAAGTGGTGATTGCTCTGGTGGCCGGCTACGCCATTGGCGGCGGCCAGGTGCTGCATCTGCTCTGCGACCTCAGCATCGCCGCCGACAACGCCCAGTTCGGCCAAACAGGACCGCGGGTTGGCAGCTTTGATGGTGGGTTCGGGTGCTCGCATCTGGCGCGTCTGGTGGGGCAGCGCAAAGCCCGTGAAATCTGGTTCCTCTGCCGCCGCTACAACGCTGAGCAGGCCTTGGCCATGGGGCTGGTGAACACCGTGGTTCCCCTGGCACAACTGGAGCAGGAGGGCGTGCGTTGGGCCAGAGAGGTGTTGCAACACAGCCCCACCGCCATTCGTTGCCTCAAGGCCGCCTTCAACGCCGATACCGATGGCATGGCTGGTTTGCAGGAATTGGCAGGGCAGGCCACCCACCTCTTCTATCGAACCGAGGAGGGGCAGGAGGGGCGCAACGCATTTCTGGAAAAACGGGCTCCAGACTTCAGCGACATGCCCTGGTTGCCATAAACCCTGACAAATGAATTAAGCCATCTGTGTCTCATGAGACCAGCTGGCTAGCAGGAGGGGGAATTCACCTCCACTAATGAAAACTCTGCCGGCGACCTTGGCCCTGTTGCTGGGTCTTCCAACCCTTGTGGCACTACCACTCACCGCACGCGCCATGCCTTGGGATGGCGCCGAGGTGGCCAAGAAAAAAGAGCCCGTCACCCTGCTGGAACTGAGCCGCAAGGCCAAGCAGGTGACTGTTTATCAAGATGGTCGTAAGTTGGTGAGTTACAACGTGGCCGTGGGCCGGCCTGATTCACCCACACCTCTGGGTGAACACACCGTGCACCGCATGATGAAGGATCCGGTGTGGTCAAGCCCCTGGTCGGCTCGGCAGGTGAAACCCAGCCCCCTTGGCCCCATCGGCACCCGTTGGATCGGCTTCTGGTATACCTGCGGCACGCGCACCTCACTCGACGCCAATCCTCCGGAGTTCCGCCCAGGAGCCTGCAATGAAATTGGCTTCCACGGCACCGGCAAGCTCGACAGCATCGGCAAAGCTGCCAGCAGCGGTTGTGTACGAATGTTTGACCGCGATGCCGTGGCTCTCTATGACCTGGTGAAAGAAGGCACCCGAGTGCGGGTGATCGATTGACGCCATGTTGCGCTTTCCCTCCCCCATCTCCACCGCCTTGGCGGCAGTTGCCCTGGCGGTGATGCTCACCCCGGCATCACAGGCGGGCCCGCTGGACGACCCGGATCACCCGCTGCGGCCGCTGGAGCTCACCCTGGCTGAGCTGCCGGAATCGGTTCGCAGTCGGGCCGGGCGCCATTTGGTGCTGCATCGCGGCCGGCGCCAACTGCTGCTGCTTGAACAGGGTCAATTGCTGGCCCGTTACCCCGTGGCGGTGGGGATGGAGGGGTGGGAAACACCGGCCGGCCGCTTCAGCGTGATCAACAAGGTGAGCGAACCGGATTGGAACCATCCGCAAACCGGTGAAATCGTTCCTGGCGGATCTCAGAAGAATCCCCTTGGCAGCCGCTGGATTGGCTTCTACCAGGATTGCGCTGGCCGCAAGGGATTTGATGGGGAGCGCATGCTCGACATCAGTGGTTGCACCACGGCTGGTTTCCATGGCACCCCCCACCGCTGGACCGTGGGCCACGCCGTGTCTCACGGCTGCGTGCGGCTCTTTGATGAAGACATCCGCGCCCTGTTCGACCAGGTGCGCCGTGGCACACCGGTGACGGTGCTCCCATAAGCGGGGGTGTGAATTGTGGATTTGCTCCGTAGAGTCGGCGCCACTTCGGCCTGACCATCGATGCGCATCCTCTTCGCTGCAGCTGAATGCGCACCGATGGTGAAGGTGGGCGGAATGGGGGACGTGGTGGGTTCACTGCCCCCCGCCCTGGCAGCCCTCGGGCACGACGTGCGCATCGTGATGCCGGGCTACGGGAAGCTCTGGTCCCAGCTGCAGGTGAGCAGTGAGCCGATCTGGCGCGCCCAAACCATGGGCAACGAGTTCGCGGTGTTCGAAACCCGCCACCCCACCAATGGACTGCCGATCTATCTGATCGGCCACCCGGTGTTCGACGGCGAACGGATCTATGGCGGTGAAGACGAAGACTGGCGCTTCACCTTTTTCGCCAGCGCCACCTCCGAGTTCGCCTGGAACGTGTGGAAACCCCAGGTGCTGCATTGCCACGACTGGCATACCGGCATGATCCCGGTGTGGATGCACCAGGACCCGGAAATCAGCACGGTGTTCACGATCCACAACCTGAAGTACCAAGGCCCCTGGCGCTGGAAGCTGGATCGCATGACCTGGTGCCCCTGGTACATGCAGGGCGACCACACTATGGCAGCAGCCCTGCTCTATGCCGATCGGGTCAATGCGGTGTCGCCCACCTACGCCCAGGAGATCCGCACGCCCCAATACGGCGAGAAATTGGACGGTCTGCTCAATTTTGTCAATGGCAAGCTGCGCGGCATCCTCAACGGCATCGATGTGGAGGCCTGGGATCCAGCCACTGATCCCAAGATTCCGGCCAACTTCAGCAGCACGGATCTCAGCGGCAAAGCGGCCTGCAAACAAGCCCTGCAACAGCGCATGGGCCTGCACGAGAACCCCGACACCTTTGTGATTGGCCTGGTCAGCCGCCTGGTGGATCAAAAGGGGGTGGACCTGCTGCTGCAGGTGGCTGAGCGCTTCCTCGCCTACACCGACACCCAGATCGTTGTGCTCGGCACCGGCGATCGCCATCTCGAATCTGGGCTTTGGCAGATGGCCAGCCAGCATCCGGGCCGATTTGCGTCCTTCCTCACCTATGACGACGACCTCTCGCGCCTGATCTACTCCGGCAGCGATGCCTTCTTGATGCCATCGCGTTTTGAGCCCTGTGGCATCAGTCAGCTGCTGTCGATGCGCTACGGCACGATTCCAGTGGTGCGCCGCGTGGGCGGTTTGGTGGACACCGTGCCCCCGTACATCCCCGCCACCCAGGAGGGCAATGGCTTCTGTTTTGACCGCTATGAGGCGGTGGATCTCTACACAGCCCTGGTGCGGGCCTGGGAGGCCTACCGCCATCGCGACAGCTGGCAAAAGCTGATGAAGCGCGTGATGGAACTGGACTTCAGCTGGGCCCGCTCGGCAGTGGAGTACGACCTGATGTATCGGGAAGTGTGCGGCATCAAAGAGCCAACCCCAGAGGCCGATGCCGTTGCCGCCTTCTCCTTGCCGCAGCCTCCGGAGCAACAAGCCGCTCGCGCTGCCGCCGAAGCCGCTGATCCCAACCCTCACCCCCAGAACGGCCCGAGTGGTCGCTTCAATCCGCTCTCCTTGCTGCGGCGTAAATCGAGCTGATGCCGGAACACTCCCCTAGTGATTGGCCAGCAAACCAGGGGAAATCACTGTTGCCGGTGGAGTGGAGTTCGCCATGGCAGCGCCTGCGACGCAACCTCGCCAATGATCTGCCAGCCGTTGCTGCGGCACTGGGGCTGAAATGGCAGGAGCTCTGGCGTCGCAACCGGGAGGGGGACCTCTCGGTTCCAGGATTTTGGCCAGCAGCGCTCACCGCGTTGTTCTGGCCTGCCGTGGTGGTGCTGCTGCTGGCCCTGCCTGTGGCTGTTGGGGTAGGCCTGCGCTGGAGCCAAGCTGATCAAGCAGCGCCAGCCGCTGGGGGGCAACACGAGCCCCCCAAGCTCACCCCGGAGCGGGCGATCCCGGCTGATCCATTGCCGTTGCTGCCACTGGAGCCTCCAGCCAGTGAAGCCGCGCTTGGGCACGAGCCGCCAGCGCCAGAGCTGGAACCAGAGGCTGCCCAGGCACCAACCGAAGCGAGTGCGGAGAGGGATCCACTGCTGAAGTTGCTACAGGCCGATGTTGAATCCCAGTGGCTGACTGCCGTTGAG